>LCKU01000008.1:24572-32364 GCA_001001625.1 Parcubacteria group bacterium GW2011_GWA2_45_30
AAAGTGGCGGTTCGAGAACGCGGTAAAGGAGACCTTGGCCCGATGCCGCTGGAAAAATTTATAGTTAAAATGGAGGAAGAAAAAAATCCTCCCATATAAAAAATCCGCTCCGATTGAATCGGGCGGTTTTAGATTAGTTATGACAACGCATCAAGCGCTTGACACACGGAAGACAATGGTATCCCCAAAATCGCGGCAATCGTCAGAATATCCTGCTCTTCACCAATAACTTTTATACGCCTTTCGCCTGGATCCCGCATAAAAATAAGGCAAGATAGATTCTTGGTTGCAAGCGGCGGGAAATAAAAGGTCTGGATATTAAAATGCCCGCGCATGCTGATAATCGCCATTTTTTGCAAACTCGCAGGAGAATCAAAATATGACCCTAATTTTTTCTCCGCTTCCGCGACTTCATTATAAGTATCAAATTCAATCAGGATTATTTTCATACCTACCCATTTTATTATGAAAAAGCTGCCCACATCATATCACAACATCCTAAATAATGCAAGGGCGCATCAAACAAAAATTATAGCACTTATCGGCCCAACCGCTTCCGGCAAATCCGAACTTGCTGTCCAGATAGCCAAAGAATTCAACGGAGAAATCATTTCCGCTGACTCACGCCAAATTTACCGCGGGCTTGATATCGGATCCACCCGAGTGCCGGGAAAATGGCAACGAGTAGGGTCTGACCCTCCAAAGGAGGGTCAGACCCTACAACGCTTTATATACAAAACCATTCCCCATCACTGCCTTGATTTTGTATCGCCAGAAAAAACTTATACGGTTGCGGAATTTAAGAAGCGTGCAGAATGCGCCATTAAAAAAATCATAGGCCGCGGAAAAACTCCAATAATAGTCGGCGGCACCGGACTTTGGGTTGACACGCTTGTTTATGACATGTCCTTGCCGGAAGTTCCTCCCAATAAGAGATTGCGTAAAAATCTGTCCTCCAAAAACATGCTTGAGCTTTTGGCCATACTGAAAAAACTTGACCCGAATCGCGCCCGCAACGTGGATGCCCAAAATCCGCGCCGCCTGATCCGCGCCATTGAAGTTGCACGCGCCTTAGGAAAAGTTCCTTTGCTTAAAAAACAATCACCTTACCGCGCACTCTGGCTTGGCCTTAATCCCCCGCCAAACATACTTGATAAAAGAATCCGTGACCGAGCCCGCAAAATGATTCAGAAAGGCATTATAAAAGAAGCAAAAAAACTCCTTACTCAAGGAGTACCCAGATCCCGCCTACAGGAATTCGGCTTTGAATACCGCGCCGCGCTTGATTATATTGATCAAAAAATTACTAAAGATGAGTTATACGCCCGTCTAGTCCGCGACACGCTCCGCTATGCCAAACGCCAAATGAGATGGTTTAAGAGAAACCCTGAAATCCATTGGATCACGAAACTGCCTGTAAGAAGTATTAAAGAGTTCCTTAATACTTAATACTAGACACTCAATACTCGTTTTATTCCACCCTTTCTCCGGTCCATTTAAACGGCACAAAATAAAGACGCACCGAGGCTGATTTTTTGGCCAATCTAAGCCATTCTTCGTAATTTTGGCCGCGCGCGCGGAACGTTTCAGTCAAAACATCTTTACGCGCCTGCGGCATAAATATTAATTTTAAAAAGTCATCGCGATCCAAATTGTAAACCGCTTTTCCGCCCTCGAGAACGCCGGGGTTTTTCCTAAACGCGGCTTCTACTTCTTGTTTCGCGCGCACCGCAAAATCCCCCCAAACCCTTTCCCCGGCAACCGAAATTATTTTATCCTCAATAAGAAATGACAAGGTGTCTCGCTTAACCGATAAAAGCAGTTCAGCATTTTCCTGGCGTGAAAAATCAATTGACGTCCCGCCCGACGCCTTAGCGCTTGCGTTGACAAAACGAATTGCCGCGTTTTCGGCTTTTTTCCAGGTTCTATAAAAAATCGGCGCCCCGTCCACCAACGCCACCGGATAAAAGCCGGTGATGGCTAAAATGGCAAATATGCCGAAAAAGAAGAAGAATAAAATCAATATCCGCATCATATAGAAATCCAGACTGTCCCAAAACTCGATTTTTACCTCACAGTGGCATCTGGGTGCACTGTTTTAGAAAGGCCCCACAGGCTCAAAACCGAGTTTTCAGACAGTCTGTACGGCCCTCCTGAATCCCGCATCAACCGCCCTAAACCATTATTTAAACCACGATGAAAAAAATCCCCAAACCTTTGACGGCCAGGTCGCCGGAGACGTAGTTACCGTAAACGTAGAGCTTCCGCTCCCAACTACAATTGCCACCTCCTCTCCGGGTAGTTTCAAATTAAACCGTTCCTTGGCTTCTCGTTTAACCGCCTCTACGGTTTTTAATTCCGCCAGATACACCTCAAACTCTTCTTTCTTTTGGGTAAGTTCCGCGATTTGCTGTTTCATATCTCGCGACTCAGCCCATAATTTCCAGGTGTCATATCCCAAATTATACGCCGCATATCCAGCCGCAACCAACAAAACAATAAGGAATAAATTAATAAAAAATCGAATCATTTGATTTCAATATTTAAATCCTATATACTACAAAATAAGGAATTTAGCGTTGTATGTATTTTTTAGACAACGTGTCTAAAAAATGCAGACGACGCGAATAAATCCTACACCCATATTATGTTCCGAAATCGCAAAAAACTCAACCTTATTTGGCTCGTCATCTCAATCATCGGCATTCTCTCCATGGTTGCCTTTACTCTCTTGCCGCTTATTATATATAGGTAAATCCTCCCACCATGGGCCTACCACCCATGGTTTTTATCTATGCGCTTCGCGAACCATCTCCATTCATTCACGGGCTTACGCCCGTCGAGATCAGCTCGACCCGCGGTTTTCTGGTGGGAGGATAACTGTAAGGGGCCTTATACTACACATTGACATCTCAAAGGGCATCTATTAAATTGGAGGTAGTCCGTTAAATTGGAGGATATCATGGATCCAAGAAAATTGATTTTGGCCGGCTTTGAGCGGGCTCTACCTTATATTAAAACCCCTGATGGCAAGCCCATGCCAGACTGGATTTTTATGAAACTGCAGGAACCTGAAAGGCTCCTTGAGGGACGCATAGTGATACCAATAGATGATGGTACCAATGCTACATTCCTTTACTACCGTTCCCAGCATAACACCTGGTGCGGACCGGCTAAGGGAGGCATCCGCTATCATCCAGACGTCAACCAAGAAGAGGTAATTTTCCTTTCCATGGGAATGACTGCCAAAACTGCTGTTATAGGACTTCCTTTCGGCGGCGGAAAGGGAGGTATTGCGCCCCGCTACAACAACCTTACGCCAGAACGCACTACGTTCCTGCGAGATTATTTCCCCAAAAAAATGTCCGCGCTGGTATCAGAACGGCTGACGCGTGAATACACGGAGAAAATCGCGCCAATCATCGGTCCGGAAAAAGATATTCCGGCCCCTGATGTCTACACCAATGCACAAGTAATGGCGTGGATAATGGATGAATACAGCAAAATTGTCGGATACACCTGTCCGGCTGTCGTAACCGGAAAACCCATAGTGCTTGGTGGATCTCTGGGTCGTCACGAGGCAACAGCTCGAGGAACATTTTTTGTAACTATGGCTGCCCTCAATCATCTTGGAATAGACGATGAAGATCACTCCGTTGTTGTACAAGGATACGGGAATGCTGGCTGTATTGCGGCCAAGCTTTTCTATGACGCCGGTTTCAAGATTATCGGCATATCAGATTCAAAAGGCGGAATCTACAACTTAAAAGGCCTTAACCCCCACAAGGTCGAACTGCATAAAATCAAATCTGGATCAGTGATAAATTATCCTGATTCTGACTTGATAGATAATGAAGAGCTTTTAGAGCTCCGGTGCTCTATTCTTCTTCCCGCGGCGTTGGAAAATGTAATTACGAAAGATAATGCCCCAAGAATAAAGGCAAAAATTATCGCCGAGCCAGCCAATGGTCCAACAACTATCGAAGCCGACGATATTCTATATGAGCGCGGTATTTTCCGAATACCGGATATTCTGGCCAATGCTGGGGGAGTTACAGTCTCATACTTTGAGTGGGTGCAAAACATGGAACGACTTGACTGGACTGAAGACGAGGTCAACGCGCGCCTTAAAAATAAGCTGGTAAACGCCTTCAACCGGGTCCTGACAGAAAGCGTTGCTAACAAAGTAAGCATGGGCGTTGCGGCCTATATTCATGCAGGCAAACGTCTAACTGCGGCCGGCATGCTTCGCGGATGATTCCAAAATTTTATAAGCTCCGATCAAAAATCGGAGTATTTTTATTCATTTTCAAAAGCGCCTGAATCTAACCTTTTTTCAATATTTTCAAAAATACTTCCGGCGGGATTTCAACCGCGCCCTCTCCGCGATCCTTCAATTTTTTCTTGCCCTTCTGCTGTTTTTTCCAGAGTTTCATTTTGCGCGTACGGTCCCCGCCATATAAATATCCGGTTACGTCTTTTTTCAATGCCGGAACGGTTTCGCGCGCAATTATCCGGCCCTCAACCTCGGCCTGCAGCGCCACCAGGAAAAGCGCCCGCGGCATAAGATCTTTCAAGCGCAGTAAAACAGCCCGCCCCTCCCTTTCCGCGCGATCCCGCGATATGATCCGGGAAAACGCGGCGACATCTTTTCCGGCAACCAAAATATTAAGCCGCGAGAGATCACCGGTCCTCCAACCGCTCATTTCATACTCCATGGAAGCATACCCTTGGGTTATACTCTTTAAGTCGTCGTGCAAATTTACTATTATCTCGGCCAGCGGCACCAAAAAATTAAGTATAATGCGCCGCGATCCTAAATTTTTTGCCTCCCCGGAAATGGCGCGGTGTTCATGCAAAATTTCCGTGATTTTACCGATGTATTCCGGTGGGGTTACAATGGCCAGCGTTGCCCACGGCTCCTCAATGGTATATTTTTCTCTTTCAGACGGAACGGATGATGCGCGAAAAATCATCTCTTCCTTGCCGGCCGCGTACCGGATACGATAAGCAACCGATGGAGTTGTGACCATGATGCGCAAATTATATTCACGGCGCAATCTCTCCGACACTATTTCCAGATGCAATGTTCCCAAAAATCCGCACCGAAATCCCCGGCCCAGCGCCTCGGAGGATTCAACCTCATGCCTAAACGCGGCGTCGTTTAACTTCAACTTCGCCATCGCATCCTTTAATTCATCAAAATCATCCGCCTCCTCCGGATAAATGCTCGCCCAGACCATGGGCAACGGCTCCTTGTAACCGGATAATGGTTCTACATTTTTTATTTGAAAATTGGATTTTGGAAATTGGAAATTAGTTATGGTGTCTCCGACTTTAACCTTGGCCGGTTCCTTAATGCCGGTTGCAATATATCCGATATCGCCCGCCGAGATTGTATCTTGAGAAGAAAGATGGGGAATAAAATACCCGATCTCAAGCGCGTCGGCCTCGGCGCCGGATACTAAAAAATTAATTTTATCGCCCTTGCGTAAAATCCCTTCCCTAACCCGCACATAAGCAACCACTCCTTTGTATGGGTCAAAATGCGAATCAAATATTAAAGCGCGCAGTATAGTAAAGTTACAAGTTACTGGTAACTGATTACTAATTCGCGGTGGCGGAACTTTTTTAATTACCGCTTGCAGTAATTTTTCAACGCCCTCCCCGGTTTTGGCCGATACTTCAAATATATCACCGGCCTCAACCCCGTTAGAAGTCCGATCCGATTTTATCGGATCGGCAGATGCCTTTAGCATCTGACTTCTAACGGGGCTGATACCCTCGGAGGATAAAAGTTCTTTAATTTCTTCCCTAGTTTCCTTAACTCGCGCCGTGGGAAGATCAATTTTATTTATGGCCGGAATAATGTAAAGCCCTTCCGCCGCCGCCAAGCGCAAATTCGCAATGGTTTGGGCCTGCACCCCCTGGGTTGCATCAACCAGAAGTATCGCGCCCTCCACCGCGGCCAGCGCCCGCGACACCTCATACGAAAAATCAACATGTCCCGGAGTATCAATCAGATTCAAAACAAACTTCTGTTTTGAATCTGCAAATTCGAAATCGTTTTGAAATTTTGAATTTAGAATTTTAGATTTGTTTCGGATTTCGGATTTCGGATTTCGGATTTCATAATTCATTCTAACCGGCGTCATCTTGATAGTAATCCCCTTCTCCCGTTCCAAAGGATTCATATCCAAATACTGCTCCCGCATTTCGCGCGCCGGAATTGTTCCGGTAATTTCCAAAAACCTGTCCGCCAAAGTGGATTTCCCGTGGTCAATATGCGCAAGGATGCAAAAATTGCGGATACTATCAATTGTTTTCTCATTTATAGTCATAATTCCTATGGTCACCATTAAATCATCTAAATTCTCAAGGCCCTTAAATTAATCAATATGTCAACTATTCAACGGTCGCTGAATAGTTAACATATTAACTTTTTATCTAAATATCTAAAGAAGGGAGAATTTTTTCTTAAGATGGAGTTCATTATCAATATGCAGAGCTTCGATAAATCGGACGTAACGACGCGCGTCGTAAAGTTCAATCAAAAAATCAATTTCATTGCGACATTCATACGGATGCACGAACACGCTTTTTTGCAGTTCCCGCAAACCCAATCTACGCAGTTGTATTCTTAAGGTGTCCCGCAATTGCCTCTTTTCTTCCGGAATGTCAAAAAGTATAACCCGCCAATGTTTATCCCAACTCTTCTGTACCGGTATTTTCATCTCATCAAATTTATAACGCAAAGCAATTTTCCGCCCCTCCCGATTCAATTCTAACTCTACCGCCCCGTCCGGCTTAGTCTTAAAACTTATCAAATGCGACTCATACAGCCGATTAATGGCCCTCTGCAGTTTGCGGCGATCAATTTCCTGCCAATCTTTTTTAAGTGATTTAAACACGCGCCGATAGCGCAAGGGGTTCCCGGAAAAACCCAAAGCCAAACCGCCCAGAAGCAGTAATAACACTTTTTGCGAAGTTTCACCGAATCCGCCCGGCATATATTTCAAAATAGCCCTCCGCCCTCAATATGTCAATTATTCAGCGACCGCTGAATAATTGACATATTAGAAAATTATGAAAATTAGGTTTAAAGATGGCTGTGCTTCAAATTAATTACCAATCTTTGGAGTAAAATTTAATTTCCATTCCAGTCGGACGGCAAAACGCCAAGACGAAAAAATTTGCGGCGCGCCGAAGAGACAATCGCGCGAATTTCTTCATTACCCCAAAACCAAAGGATCCCGAAATAAACCGCAAATCCAACTGCTCCCGAAATCGCGCCCTGAAGCAATACCTGAAAAAAAGAAATTAACGGAAGCGAGGCGGAAAAACTCGCCCGCGCCGCATATGTGAAAAAACCGGCTATAAGCGCGGCCGCGGCAATTTGCCGAAACGGGCGCCAGGACAAAGTATTTTTTATCCCGAATTTTTTACGCGCCTGCGCCGCCAAAACCCGTCCGAGGACAATGACATTCAACCAAATGCCGGCGGCAAAACCAAACACCAGTCCGAGCACTTCTATATGCGGCAAATCCGGAATCCGGAAAGTCGCAGTAACAAAATCGGTCAATCCAGATGGCTCGGCCAAAATTCGGCTCGCGCCGTATGCCAAAACCACAGAAATCGTCGATGCCGCAAGATTGATCACGAGCGGCGCCCAAGTGTTTTCCAGCGCGTAAAAACCCCTGATAAAAAAAGTGATAAGGCCGCCCGGAATCATGGCCAGCGAGAAAATAGCAAGTGCGGCTGCGGAAAGCCGGGTGTCTTCCCAAGAAAAAAC
>LCKU01000009.1 GCA_001001625.1 Parcubacteria group bacterium GW2011_GWA2_45_30
TAAACCGCATAAAGGCATCAACAATCGTACTCCAATGGAACAACTTATCAATTATTTTTATCCGCAGGAACTGTGAACAACGCGACTAGTTCCTACAGAAACCGTAAAATACGCCGTTAAAGTCACCAAAAATGAAAATGCCGCAACTGCGTTTTGGCATTATCCCAAGGGAGGACTTGCGTTAAGGATTGAATATACTTATGATCGGATTGATTTTAACCAGCCGCTTGAACTTGTTCGCGGAAAAACCTGGGTCTGGGACAAAGACGCGGGAGAAATGTGTTTTGTGGATGAGCTGGAATTTAATTCGCGCGAAAGCCGGAATCTTCCTTTGACCATGACGCATATTTCATCTCCACCGTGTAGCCAACCAGCAAATATGAATCCGGATTTTTGGGAATTATCCGCGAAGTTTGACGATAAGGGGCGTCCGGTAAAAGGAATATTAAAAGACATTCCGAGCGGAAACATTATTCAGACGCATGTTATGGAATATGACTTAGCGGGAAATGCGACCAAAGAGGTAACTCACAATTTCAAAGATTATCCGAACATTGAAAGCGCATTTCTTTACAATCATCTGGGCAAAATTTATAAAATCATCCAAAAATTCAAATAAGTACTATAGAGGCGAAACCTCTATAGTAAATCAATGGGCAATTGTGATTGCCCATATTTTTTTGGCGCCGGCGTCTTTCAAGACGCGGGCGGCTTCTTCCAAGGTTGAGCCGGTGGTTTTGACGTCATCCAATAGGATTACTGTTTTATTTTTGATTTTTTCCGGAAGCGTCACGCTAAACGCGCCGATTATATTTTGTCGACGCTCGGCGGCGCGAAATTCTATCTGGGGCTTGGTGTTTATGGTTCGCCGCAATACGCCGCTACATATAGGAATGTCCAATGTATCTGCTAATGACTTGGCAATAAGCAAGGACTGGTTGAATCCGCGCGTGCGTTCGCGTCTTGAATGAAGCGGCATTGGGATAATCACGGAATTTTTGGGAAAGAGGATTGTGAAATACTGCATATATGTATACAGCAATTTTGCGAGAACATTACTTATGGCGTAGACCCGCATATATTTCAGGTTGTGGATAAGTTCACGGACTGGCTCTTCTCGGTATAAAAAAGGCGAAATAAATGCATATATGTAAGTTTTGTCGCGGCAGGAAAGGCAAGTTCTGCCTTGCGGAATGCGTCGGGTGCCCGGTGAAAGTTTTCCACAGCCAAAGCATTTGGGCGGCACCCGGATAAGCGATTTCTCACATAAATTACAGAGGAATTTGCCCTCTTTTTGACATTTCGCGCATATGGGCGGGAACAAAAGGTCAAGAATTTCACTTTTTAGCAAGGAAAATGTAATCATGGGATAATTTTTTGATACATATGACACAAAATATGTATCTTCTAGATAAGCTCGGGGAATAATTCAACACCTTCTTAACATTTAATATTAGAATAATAAAGAAATATGCGATATAATCAAGATGGTGGTTGAGATTCCATTCATTAAAAAATTAACTCTCCCGCAATTCTCTTTGCCCTTTTTATCCAAAGGCAAGCCGAATCGGATTGCCGGTCTTGATATTGGCACCTATTCGGCCAAGGTGATACAATTGAAGTACGAAGGCGAACGCGCCATCCTGGAAACCTACGGGGAACTGCTATCGGCTGGATATCTCAAGGAGGGTTCTCCGATCGGCGGCGGCGGATTTTTGCGTTATACCGAGGAAGATGTGGCCGGACTTATCAAGGATCTGTTGAAAGAATCTAATGTCGCAACCAATGAGGCTGTTTTTCCGGTTCCGGCTGCAGCAAGTTTTGTAACCCTGATTTCTTTTCCCAAATTGTCTGAGCAGGAAATTGAGAGCGCAATTCAATTTGAGGCCCGAAAATATGTGCCGATTCCGATTTCCGAAGTTTTGCTGGACTGGGAAATTTATCAGCCGGATGAAAATCATGAAGAAATAGAAGTGCTTTTGGTCGCTGTGCCGCGGGAAACATCGGATAAAATTCAAAGGATTGCGGGGCTGGCCGGTATTACCTTAAAAGGGCTTGAAGTGGAGACGTTCAGTTTGATGCGATCGCTTGCCAGAATTGAGCCGCTTCCCACGGTTATTGTAAATATAGGGCATTTGTCCACGTCCATGGTGATTACGGATTTGGGGCGAGTGCGCCTGTCGCATAATTTAGATCGCGGATCATATGAATGGACAAGGGCTTTGGCGCGGGGGCTGGAAGTCAGCGAGGAGCGGGCCGAAGCCATGAAAAGAGAGGTCGGTTTATCCGAGCGGATTGAGGAGCGCGAAATTACTTCGGTAATCTCCCCTTTGGTTGAATCGCTTTTTTCGGACATCCAGCGGATGCTCTCGCTATATAATCGTAGAGGGTCGCGACGCGTCCAGAAAGTTAATTTGACCGGGGGCGGATCAAATTTGAGGGGATTGGTGGAATTTGCGGCATCTAAATTCGGAGTTGAAGTTGCGCGGGGGAATCCTTTTGGCCGGGTGGTGGCGCCGGTATTCATGCAGCCGATATTCCGCGAGATTGGACAGAGTTTTTCCGTGGCAGTAGGAGCCGCCCTTAGAGAAATAACTTCTCATTAAAATTCTAAGCACGAAATCCGAAACCCGAAACAATATCAAAATTTTAAATCCCGAAATTTAAAAAGTTTGGAATTTAGAACATTCGAATTTAGAATTTGTTTAGAATTTCGATATTCGAATTTCGAATTTTAAGCGACAGCAAGCGTGCCCAACTTACTTCTTCGTCAGGAACAGCTTCCGCGCACAGCTCCTCTGCCTCCGCCGGGCGCGCCGGTTATGCTTTTTTTCTTGGCATTTTTCATATTTTTGGCAACTGCTGGCGGATATGGGGCGCTTACGGTGCTAAATAAGCGTCAGCAAGATACGCGTGACACTTTGCGTTCCGAAGTGCAGTTGAAAGAGGAGGATTTGAAATCTCCGGCAACCGAGGAAATATTTCTTTTGGACGCGCGCCTTAAAAATTTAAAATCCCTTTTATCAGGACATTTGTTCGCCACCAATATTTTAAAATTGATTGAAGATAAGGCCCATCCGCAGGTGCAGCTCAATAATTTCGCTTTTTTGGCCAGTAGTCGCAAAGTGGATGTTGCCGGCAAAGCGGCCGATTATACGGCGCTGGCGCGCCAGCTGATAATTTTTGAAAATGATCCGGAGGTGGAGAAAGTGGAATTTGGCGGATTAACCCTGGGCGAGAAAAATACCGTGAGTTTTACGGCATCCATAATCGTAAAACCAGATTTGCTTTATTTAAAACCGCAATAAATTAATATTAAAGTTTATGCTATAAGCGAGTCCGATGTATTTTTGAAACAATGGGAGGCGCGATTTGCTTGGTTCTCCGCCATGGGCGGAGAAAATCGCGCCGACCTTTAGCGAGCGAGCCGCCGGAGCGAGCGAGTCGTGTTTCAAAAATGCGTTGGCGAGCGAAATTGACTAAACCCGTAATTCTAATAATTTTCATCCTCGGAGCGGCGCTCATCACTTTTTTTTACTTGGTGCCCGAATGGCGCGAATTTCAGGACCTGCGTGCGGAAAATTCACAGCTTTCCCAAGTCAACGAAGAGTTGAGCGAACTTTTGCAGATCCGCGATTCGCTTTTTTCGTCCATGGGTTCCATATCTCCGGATGATTTGGCGCGGATTGATAAATTGATTTCCAAGGGGCCGCAAGGTCCTGAATATATCGCGTTTTTGGAATATATTGGATTAGCGCGCGGGGCGCTAATTAAAAGCATGTCGTTGAATCCTCCGCTTGTCCTGGTTGCGGCCGCCGGGCAACCCATACCCGAGGGCGCGCCGGATTCAGCTCCAACCGCGTCTGCAGTTAAAGAAATGCCGCTGGCAGTGACTCTCGCCGCAACCTATGAGGGATTTAAGAATTTTTTGTCTGACTTGGAAAAAAGCGTGCGTTTTACCGATGTGCAGGATATTACGTTTGGAGACGCCAGCGGCGAATCCAAAGAAACGCCGACGTTTATCATAAGAGCGAAAACATACTTTCAGTAAATACATTTTTAAAAGTTTATGCTATAAGCGAGTCCGATACGTTTTCAAGACAATGGGAGGGCAAAATTGCTCGGTTCGTTCCGAGTTTATCGAGGAACGAAATTTTGCCCGACCCTTAGCGAGCGAGCCGCCGGAGCGAGCGAGTCGTGTCTTGAAAACGCATTGGCGAGCGAAACTTGAATCGTCAACTTCTCATCATAATAATTTTGCTGGTTGCTGTTGTGGGCATAGGATATTGGTGGTTTACCTCGGTTTTTTTGGCTGATGAAGAAACACCGTTGGTTATAGACGAAGCCATGGAAAGCCGTTTGGTTTCATATAGGCGGCTGAAGAGCGTGGCATTTGATATGACCGCGTTTCAGGATGAATTTTTCCGCGAACTCGTACAGCTCCCCGAACTGCTTGAGCCGCTGGTGCCGACGGGTCAGAATTTGGGCCGTTCCAATCCTTATGCGGCGTATGTGGGTGGTGCTTCACCTGTGCCGGCGTCCGGTCCGACACCGAGATAAAGGATAGCGAATAAATTATAAAGTTTATGCTATAAGCGAGTCCGATACGTTTTCAAGACAATAAGAGTTCGGAATTGTGAGCGTTTGCAATAATAAAAATTTAATAAGCGAGGAAAGATGCATTTGAAAACACTGGGAGGCCGAGCGGCCACGGATTTCCGCGAAACGGAAAGAGCGAGGCCGACCCGTGATGAGTGAAATCTCGGCGGGATTTCGCGAAGATTTTCAAATGTATCTTTCCGAGTGATATTTTGGCCCGATCATTATTAGACATTTTGGTTTCCCGCGGCGTGATTGATTTGAATGAAGCCGCGCAAGTGCGGCTGGATGCGCAAGACAAGGGGGTGACGCTGGATGAGATTCTTTATGCGCGCGGAGTTCAGGAGGGGGATGTTGCCGACGCTAAAGCCGAACTCACCGGCTATCCGGTAAAATTACTGCAAGGATCATCGGTGGAACTTGAGGCCTTGCATGACATCCCGGAAGAGTCCGCCCGGCACTATTTTGTGATCCCTTTGGGCAAAGCCGAGGGATATTTTGACGTGGGTATGCTTTATCCGGAAGATGTGAATGCGCGCGAGGCCATAAAGTTTATCGCCTCGCGCCTCAATCTTTCGCCGCGCATGTTCATCATAACTCCTACTGATTTTCAGAATGTTCTGCAGCAGTATAAAAATCTTACGGGCGAGGTTTCTAAGGCGCTGGGGGAATTTGAGAAAGAATATGAATCGCTTGAAGATATTATAGGCAAGGGCAAGGGGGCGGAGACCAAAATCGTGGAGGACGCGCCGGTTACCAAGATCGTGGCCGTAATTTTGCGCCACGCGGTTGAAGGCAGGGCATCCGATATTCACATTGAGCCGGGCCGGGATCAGCTGCGCGTGCGGTTCCGGGTGGATGGCGTGCTGCACATTAATTTGACTCTTCCCCATGGGGTGCATGCGGCGCTGGTTACCAGAATCAAAGTTATGACAAATTTAAAAATTGATGAGACCCGGGTTCCGCAGGACGGCCGGTTCCACGCCAACATTCTTAATCGGGAAATTGATTTTCGCGTATCCACTTTCCCCACGTCTTTTGGAGAAAAGGTGGTGATCCGTATTCTTGATCCTTCGGCCGGAATTTCAAAACTTGAGGATCTGGGTATTATGGGAAGAAATAAAACCTCGATTGAAGAGGCGATCAAAGCGCCTTTTGGCATGATTTTGATCACCGGTCCGACCGGTTCCGGAAAATCCACCACGCTCTACGCGCTTCTGCAGATGTTAAATGAAGAGGGTGTGAATATCGTAAGTTTGGAGGATCCGATAGAATATTACGTGCCGGGCGTTAACCAGTCCCAGGTCCGCCCGGAAATTAATTATGATTTTGCCACGGGCTTGCGCCATATTTTGCGTCAGGACCCGGATATAATCATGGTGGGGGAGATCCGCGACAAAGAAACCGCAACTCTGGCAGTGCATGCGTCGCTCACCGGACATTTGGTTCTATCCACCCTCCATACCAATAACGCTACCGGTGTAATTCCGCGTTTGATTGATATGGGCGTTGACCCCTATCTTATTCCCTCCACCGTAATTTTAATGATGGCCCAGCGTCTGGCAAGGCGCCTGTGCCCGGATTCGCGTAAAAAAGTAAAACTTGCGGGGAAAATCAAAGACACTCTCCTGAAAGAGGTTAATGAAATTTCCGGAGAGAAAGGAGAGGAGATGCGCAAAAACATGCCTGCGGAAATTTATCAAGCCGCGGTGTCGGCATCTTGTCCCAAAGGAACGCGGGGACGCATCGGAATTTACGAGATGTTTGCCATGACGCCGGAACTTGAAAAAATAATTCTTAGCGGAGCCACGGAAAATAAACTGGCCGAGGAAGCCCGGCGCCAGGGCATGATTACTATGCGTCAGGACGGAGCCATGAAAGTCCTGGAGGGGACAATGGGGATGGAAGAGTTGCTGGAAGTGGTGTAAAATGTCTTTGGAGATTGCGTCTGCGCTGTTTATGTTTTTTCGACACGATTCGGCCGCTCCTGCGGCGGCCTCACTAAGGGTCGGACGAAGTTTTGCGGCTTTGCCGCAAACCGAGCAACTTCGTCTTCCCATTGTCTAAAAAACACAAGCAGCACAGCCGCATCCATTTAGGACTTTTGTATTACACCACTAATGTGGGTTGGGGAGTTAAGCCCGCTTAATCGTTCCGCCCGACCACATTTATTAAATAGGAGATTTTAGCGCCATTTATTTGTAGGTTAAAATTATGGCAGAAGCAAACAAAAACGTTTTTCTTATAGATGATGACCCATTTATTCTGGATATGTACACGCTTAAATTCAAAGAGCATGGATTTGGCGTGGATTCGGCGCGCAACGGCAAAGAGGCATTGGAAAAGTTAAAAACCTTAAAGCCGGATTGCATATTGCTGGACATCGTGATGCCGGAGATGGATGGTTTTGAGGTTTTGCGCGAGCTTAAAAAAGGCAAAAAAGGCGGATTACCCAAAGTGATACTTCTGACCAATCTTGACCAGAAAGAAGACGTGGAAAAGGGTATGGAATTCGGCGCGGATGATTACGTCATCAAGGCGCATTTTACCCCGAGTAAGGTGGTGGAGAAGGTGAAGCAAGTCCTACAAATTTAAATGTCTACTTTCACAAAATTTGAAGACCTATTCAGCGCGGTTCTGAAGGAAAATGCATCGGATTTGCATATTTCCGTGGGCCGCAGTCCGACTCTGCGCGTGGATGGCGCTTTGGTGCCTCTGGTAAAACATGCGGTTATGACTCCGGCGGATACCGAGGAATTTGTGATGTCGCTCCTGAACGATGAACAGCGTGAGCGTTTTTTGCAGGAAAAAGAGCTTGACTTTTCATATACTTTCAAGGATCGGGTGCGGTTTCGGGTAAATGTTTTCCATCAGAAGGGATTTATGGGATCGGCCTTGCGCATAGTGTCAACCAAGATCCGCTCGCTTAAAGAACTAAATTTACCGCCGATTTTGGAGGAATTTGCCCAAGTCCAGCAGGGTTTTTTTCTGGTGGTGGGACCGACCGGACACGGAAAATCTACGACTTTGGCCGCGGTCGTGGATTTTATAAATCATACCCGGGCTGATCATATAATTACGATTGAGGATCCGATTGAGTATCTTTTTATATCGGATCGCGCCATTATTGATCAGCGTGAAGTGGGTCTGGATACGGCCGGGTTTGACCGGGCGTTGCGTTCGATATTTCGCGAGGATGTGGATGTGGCCATGATTGGCGAGATGCGGGATGCCGAGACCATGGGAACAGCGGTATCGGCAGCTGAAACCGGCCATTTGATTTTATCCACTCTGCACACTAACAATGCCGCGCAAAGCATTGACCGCATTATTGATACTTTCCCCTCTTTCCGTCAGGGGCAGATTCGGGCGCAACTTGCCTCCACCTTGATTGGCATTGTTTCCCAGCGCCTGATTCCGCGGATCGGCGGGGGACTTGTGCCCTCAACCGAGATTTTGATTGCCAATCCGGCTGTCCGCACCCTTATCCGCGAGAATAAAATTCATGAAATTGACTTGGTGATTGAGACCAATCTTGATCAGGGCATGGTGAGTTTAAATCGTTCGCTGGCGGATTTGGTGCGCCGTGGCGAAATTTCCATGGAAAACGCGATTTTGTACTCTTTAAATCCCGGGGAATTAAAAACGCTTTTAAAACGGTAATCGCGAACAGCGTGAACAAAAGCGCTTTTGGCGCTTGACGCGAACAGCGCGAACAGAAAACGTAAACTGTTAGTGCTGTTCGTTACTGTTTGTGCTGTTCGTGGATATATGTCAGTTTTTGAATATAAAGCCCGCACCAAAGAAGGAGAACTGCGCTCCGGCGTAATTGATGTTTCTTCCAAAGACGCGGCGATTGAACGCCTGCATCAGGGAAATTTGGTGGTGGTGGAAATCAAGGAGCAAAAAGTCAGCGGCGCCGGTTTTTCGCTCCCGTTTTTTCGCGGCAAAGTCCCGCTAAAAGAGGTCATGGTTTTTTCGCGTCAGCTATCCACTCTTTTTGAAGCCCAAGTCCCGATATTGGACGCGCTTAAAACCCTGGCGGGCGATACCTCGTTTCGTCCGGCTCTGCGCGGAGCCGTTTCCGAGATTTTAAAAGACGTTACCGGAGGTCTGGCGCTCTCCCAGGCGCTTTCCAAACATCAGAATATTTTTTCCAATTTTTATCTTAATTTGGTGCGCGCGGCCGAAGAAGCTGGAAAATTGCAGGATACTTTTACCTACCTGGCAGATTACATTGAGCGGAATTATTATCTGACCTCCAAGGTTCGTAACGCCTTGATGTATCCGATAGTGGTGTTGGTTGCCATGCTGGCGGTGATGGCGGTGATGACCGTGGTGGTGATTCCGGACTTGGCGACTATCTTTAAAGAAACCAATCAACCCTTGCCGTTTTACACGGAAATGATTTTTGCCGTTTCATTTTTTCTGCGTGACTGGGGAATTGCGGTTATTTTAGTGATTGTTGTCGCTATTTTCCTTTTTTGGCGCTGGGCCGAGACCCCGGATGGCCGTGTATTTTTCAACCGGCTGGAAGTGCATCTGCCGCTGTTTGGCGAAATTTTCCGGAAACTTTACATGGCGCGGGTTGCCGATAATCTGCAGACCATGATTGTGGCCGGGATTCCTATCCTGCGCGCGCTGGAAATCACTTCCGAAGTGGTGGGAAACGTGATTTATAAAAAAGCCCTGCAGGACGCTATGGTATCGGTTAAGGGCGGCAGTACGATTTCCGCGGCTTTTGAGAGGGTTCCGGAAATTCCGGTGATGGTGGTGCAGATGATCAGGGTGGGCGAGCTTACTGGGCGGATTGATTTTATTTTGGCGAACCTGGCGCGGTTTTTCCGCAAAGAGGTGGATTCCATGCTGGACAATTTGGTAACTTTGATTGAGCCGATTATGATTCTGGTTTTAGGAGTTATGGTGGCGTTTTTGATGTTGGCCATTTTCGTGCCGTTGTATAATTTGGTGGGGGCGTTATAGACAACCGCTCGCTTATGCGGCTTCTCGGCAACATGATTTTGAAACACGTTCGTTCGTCCAGCGACTCACTCACTAAGCATCCGGCGATTCGGTCTCGCTTCCAGCGGGACACCGTGCCGAATCGCCTCCTGATTGTTTCAAAATCATGTTGCCTCGGCCGCATCGCTCGCTTAAAATTTTTTTCTTAATGTATCCATTGTAGTGGTAATCAAGCCGTTTCGCCCTCCCATTATTTTGAAAACAACATTACTGCGCTTTTTTATCTAGTTTATTTTAGGGGTTTTCCCGGGGTAGGCGTTTCGTCGAGGCGAGTTCGACTTCGTGCCCTGTGGATAATGCGTATTTTACTCGCCATTTTAAGAGAATATAATGAATAAAGGTCGAGATTCTTTTATTTCACTAAAAATTAAAGGTCAAAATCGTTATTATTTAATCTAAAAATATTATTTCCCGAGCTAAGTCGAGGGAATACGTTTGTGTATCCAGGCCTTACTCGAGAATTTATTACTTAATGTTTAAGAATAAAAAAGGTTTTACCCTTATTGAATTATTGGTCGTAATCGCCATTATCGGGGTATTGGCGTCCATTGTGCTGGCGTCTCTGAATAATGCCCGTTTGAAATCCAGGAATGCGCGGCGTATCACCGATATAAAACAGTTGCAGTTGGCGTTGGAACTTTATTTTGATGGCGCGGGCGGCGGACAATATGCAGGTACTCTCGCTACTCTTGTCACCGGTAACTATATTCCAAGTATTCCTATTGATCCGCTGGGAAACACTGGAGCGCTTTGCAGAACTGCGATAGGTTATTGTTTTTGGGTTCCGGCGGCTGGTTCAAGAACCACTTATCATCTTGGCGCAAATATAGAAGATGCAGCCAATAGTGTTCAGTTGATGGCAAGCGATAAGGATTGTAATTCAGGAACCGGAGCTGGATGCACAAGCGGTGTTACATATTCCGGTGGGTTTAATGGGAATCCCAGCCCCGATATTATTTACGATGTTCAACCATAGGATTATATGTTTGATTTCTATTTGATTTAATTTTGAAAATCAACGGTCAAAAAGTTACGAAGAACTAATAGTCATTTTGAGCAACGTGAAGGATCTTAAGACAGAATATAAAGATTCTTCATTTCATTATTTCATTCAGAATGACTTAAATAGCACAAAAACTAACTATGTTTAAGAATAAAAGGGGTTTTACCCTTATTGAATTATTGGTCGTAATCGCCATTATCGGGGTATTGGCGTCCATTGTGCTGGCGTCTCTGAATAACGCCCGTAGAAAATCGCGCGATGCGCGCCGTATCACGGATATTAAACAGATACAGCTTGCTTTGGAATTATATCTTGATGGAGCGGGTTCTGGACAATATCCGGCATCCAATACGACCTGCGATGGAACTGATAGTTTGGGTCTTCAACCGTTAGTAACGGGCAGTTATATCCCGGTTATCCCCCGTGATCCTACCAACGCGGCAACTTGTTATCAGTATGCGGATGGTGTTATTGATGGGGATATAAAAAATTATCATCTGGGTGCAGTACTTGAAGATGTTCAAAACCAGGCATTGGGCGGGGATAAAGATTGTGATTCTACCGATAATGCTCCGGTATGTAATTCCGATGCCACATTTACTAATGGTTTTGACGCCAGTGACGACGCGACTAATAGGATATTTGACGTGGGGCCGTAATTCCATATTTGCTTCTATCGCTGTTTTCTCGTGATCGCATGATTTTCAAATCTCGGACTTCCCGTAAGGGAAGTCCGAGATTGTTTATAACAGCATTAAATTAACATCTATTCCACGATCGTGGGGTTAATGTTAATAAAGTGTTTAACATCGAGCGTTTAGTAAATGTGTATATTGACATGTTTTTCACGTGAGGGTATTATTGTAATATAAATTGTTACAAACGCATGCGGAATATTATTAACATTTCATTGCCGGAAAACTTAGTTAAGGCCGTAGAAAGCGGGGTAAAAGCCGGGAATTTTGCCACGCGCAGCGAATTTTTTCGCCAACTTGTGCGCCTTTGGCTGGAAGGTAAATTAGCCGCGGACCTGGAGGAAAGCCGTCGCGAGCTTAAAAGTGGAAAAGGCGGATTATTGCGCTCTCTCAAGGATTTGCGCTAATTTTAATTTTTCTTGTGCGCATCTATTATTCGTCAAAATTCGCCAGCGAGTACAAAAAACTTCTGAAATCCATTAAGATTCTGGCCGAAGAAAAAGAGCGAATTTTTCGGCAAGATCCCTTTGATTCGCGACTCAATACTCATAAATTACACGGCCGCCTAAAAGAGTATTGGGCTTTTTCGGTTGGCAGCAAATATCGCATTATATTTGAATTTGCAGAGAGCGATATTATTTGGTTTCATTCCATCGGCGATCACTCGGTTTATCAATAGTGCATGATTTTTTATATTATCATTGTTTTTATTTTCGGTCTGGTAGTCGGCAGTTTTTTGAATGTGGTGATCTTGCGCGGAAATCGCGGCGAGTCGTTTACGCGCGGCCGTTCACGTTGCGAATCATGCGGTAAGGAATTGGCCTGGTTTGAGCTGATTCCTTTGTTAAGTTTTGCCCTGCAGCGCGGCCGGTGCCGTTCCTGCGGCGCCGCGCTTTCCCGGCAATACCCTTTGGTGGAATTCGGAACCGGACTGTTTTTTACTTTTGTTGCAATTTATTATTCCCCGAGCGGAGTCGAGGGGTTACCTTTATGGTCAAATCCGCGTTTAGTTTTTGAATTGACGTTTGCTTTTGTTACTTTATCCGCCGCCATCGTCATTCTTGTATCCGATATCCGCTGGCAGATTGTTCCTAACGGACCTGTACTGATTTTATTCCTGGCGGGTTTGGTATTGACGGCTTGGCGCGCGGCGGTAAGCGGAAGTTTTGCGTATAATTTTGCGATTGAATTCGGTTTTGCGTTTTTGGTTGCGTTCTTTTTCTTTGCGCTATGGTTTTTGTCTAAAGGCGCCTGGATGGGGTTTGGAGATGTAAAATTAGTATTTGCAACTTCGCTGATCTTAGGTTTTCCGGTATCGGTGGCGGCGGCTCTGTTTTCATTCTGGATCGGCGCAATTTTCGGGATTTTGCTGCTAATTTTTAAGAAGGCCAATCTTAAGACCCATATTCCGTTTGGACCATTTATACTTTTGGGGGGCGTTGCCGCATTTTTTTACACCGAAGAATTTTTGTTATATACTGGATTCAGCGGACTATTATGAAACACTCTAAAGCGCAAAATTTAAACATAAAGCACTGGTTTTTAATCGGTATTGCCGCTCTGCTAGCCGCTTTTTCAGTTATATGGGCCGAGCAAAGATATGAGCGCGAGCTTGAGCGTGACCTGAAAGTTATATTACAAAGCAAATCCGCAGTAAGAGACAAATATGCCCTGCTTGAAGTTGATTTTGGGAACGGCAAAAAACGCTATTTTCAAGGTGATGTAAACGGATATCAATATACGCTTTCTGAGGTGCTGGATTCCGCGGCAAACAACGGCAAATTTTCTTTAACTCTGCGAAACGGTGATATTGCGGAACTTGCTGGGATTTATGACAGCGGCGGATCGTGGAAAATTTATCTGAATGACCGGGAACAGAATATGTCGGCGGATGCGCTTGTGGTAGAGGCGGGAGATATGTACGCGTTGAGATATGAATAAAATACGCGAATGCGGAACGAATTTTTCAGCAAATATCAACGAATAATTCGTTATGATTCGTCATTCAATTTGTTTATTATTCGTGTAGCAGTCCCACCCGTGGGTCTTTTTTGATTTTCCCATAATTGGTATAATTAAATCATGGTTTTTACACAAGAAAAGAATGCGGGGTTTACTCTTATGGAAGCCGTGGTGGTGTTGGGGCTTATTACTCTGCTTTCTACCGCAACCCTTATCAATTTTACCGGAGTGAACGATGCGCTTACTTTGCGTAAAGAAAGATTCCAGGCGGCGCTTGCCATTCGCGAGGCGCAAAATATGGCTTTGGCTATACGCCTGCTTTCGGGCGGCGTTGCCGCGCCCGCCTATGGAGTGAATTTTTCAGCAAACAGCAGCACCTATTTTCTTTTTGCGGATCGGAATAACACCCGGCGTTATGACAGTTCCCCTTCTCCCTCTGATCAAAAAATCGGTTCTGACCGGATTATGGAAAAAGGGATAAAAGTGGGGTCAATTGCATCGCAGTTGAACGGCCCGCCGCCAGCCGTGAACATAACTTTTGCCAGCCCCGAAGCCGATGCCCGTTTTGTGAATAACTCCGGAACTAATCTGGGCGAATGGGTTGAAGTAACTCTGACCAATCGTTCGGGCAGTTTCACCACGCGTATCCGGGTAAGAACGAGCGGACAAGTTACATTGAGATAAATTCAAAATTCAAAAATCAAAAGTTAAAATGACAATTCAAAATTCAAAATTGACACGAAGTGTCATTCTGAGTGAAACGAAGAATCCAAAAGATCCTTCGGTCGTTTCACTCCCTCAGGATGACGACATGTCCGTAAATTTTAATCTACGCCCTTTGCATTTTGTATTCAAGAAGGGTTTCACGCTCATTGAGGCCTTGGTTGCCATTGCTCTTATCGCCGGAGGGCTTGTGAGCGCGCTTTCGCTTACCACCAAAAGCGTATTTGACGCGAGCCGTATCAAAAACGATTTAATCGCGGTTAATTTGGCACAAGAAGGGATTGAGATGATGCGCCTTATTCGTGAAAATAACGTTTTGTGCGATTTTTTAAACGGCCCCTTGATTCCGCAGGATGTTTGCGCCTGGGATAAAGAACCGCGCGCCGCAGCATGCACCGCCGGCGGCCCCAAATTAAGCAGTAACAATGGATATACAACGGATACGAATGCGGTAACAATTCCGATGGGTTGTACGGATCCGGCAGTGGGCGTTGCGCGAACTTTGATGATGCCGCAGCTTGGCGGAAGTTGTGCCGCGCCATCCTCAATATTACGAATTGATTCTAATGGTATATATAATTATAGTTCCGGAATGCCAACTCCTTTCCGACGTTGTGTTTATGTTTGTAATCCAACCAATATGGGCGGGCCATTGGGTTTGGATGGCAAAGCAGTATGCGGTGTTGCGCCGGACGGGGATATTCCATCTGCTAGTCAGATGGATGTAATCTCGGTTGTGGCCTGGACCGAGAACGGCATATTGAAATCAACCCGCCTGGAGCAGAGGTTGTATAATTGGCGTTGATGCGGTTTTCTCGGTTATTTTAATTTCAGACACGATTCGGCCGCTCCTGCGGCGTCCTCACTAAGGGTCGGCGCGGTTTTCTCCCGACTTCGGTCGGAAGAGCCAAGCAAACCGCGCCTCCCATTGTCTGAAATTAAAATAGCCGAGTCCGCATCACTTTTGGGGACTGGTTTTGAAAAAATCAAAAGTTAAAATGACAATTCAAAATTCAAAATTAACGTATATCAAATCTATCGCGAAGCGATACCCTAATTTTGATTTTTGCATTTTGCATTTTGAATTTAAGAAAGGTTTTACTTTGTTGGAGATGCTTATTTCCCTTTCCATTTTTTCCGTTATCATAATGATGGCGGCGGGCATTATGATTTCGGTGCAAAATGCGCGGGAAAAAGTTGGAACCGTCCTGCTTATGCAGGATAATATTCGCTTTACTTTGGAACTTTTTTCCCGCGAAATCAGGACCGGAGCGCTGTATCAGACGACAACCAAGGGAAGAACCGCCTGCGGCGCCGCGCGGGTTCCTCTTAATTCGGAGTTAAGTTTTACTCACTGGAATCAGGGTTTTCCCCAGCCGCGCACTTATTTTTTGTATGATACCGACAATAATGGCGCGCCCGATACCATCATGCGCGTAAAGCAGGGATCATTTTCCGCGTCCGATTGTTCTAATCCTTCGATAGTAACGCCATTTACCGATACGGACAATATGGCGGTGGAGAGATTGCGTTTTGATTTGTTCGGCCAAACTCCGGGCGCATCCGACGGCCAGCCCTGGGTTAGGATAATACTGCGCGCGCGCTCAAGGGGAGTTAAAACTCAACTGCAGTCGGTGTTAAATATTCAGACCACCATGTCGCAGAGGTTGAGAGACCTTTAGTTAAAATTCTAAGCACTAAATTCTAAATCCTAAACAAATCCTAATGACTAAAATTCAAAATACTAAACACAAATCGTTTCGAATTTGGAGAATTAGAATTTTGAATTTGTTTCGGATTTCGGATTTCGGATTTCGGATTTATCGGAAAGAAGGCATTGCGTTGTTGCTCACTGTTTTCATCCTGACCGCTGTATTTTCTATCAGCATCGGCGTATTTAACGTGCTTTACGGCGAGATTTTGATTACCGGCGCAGTGGAGAACTCGTTCCAGGCCATAAATGCGTCTGACGTGTTATGATATGGCGGTTATTAAATTCGGTCCACTTACGCAAATCAGCGTGGTTGGGTGGTATTTATGCAATAACCCGACGCGCGGGGTAAAAAGGGCGTTTAGGGTTACCTATTAAACACGAACAGCACTAACAGTAACGAACAGCACTAACAATTTATGTTTTTCTGTTCGCGCTGTTCGTAAAGCTGTTTGCGCTGTTAGTGCTCTATGGATAAAAATACAGCTAAAGAAAGAATTCAAAAACTCCGTAAAGAAATAAATTATCACCGCTATCTTTATCATGTTCTGGATCGGCAGGAAATTTCGGATGCGGCGAATGATTCGTTAAAGCATGAACTTGCCAGATTGGAAGAGAATTTTCCGGAGCTCATAGCTCCGGATTCTCCAACCCGGCGCGTAGGCGGGCATCCTTTGCCCGGATTTAAAAAAGTAAAGCATGGCGCGTCCATGCTTTCTTTGAATGACGTATTTTCGGAGGAGGAATTAAAGGATTGGGAAGAAAGAATTAAGAAATTAACTACAAACTACAAACTACAAACTACAAACTTAGAATATTTCGCGGAAATCAAGGTGGATGGATTTGCCGTATCCTTAATTTATGAGAACGGAATTTTTAAAACCGGCTCTACGCGCGGGGACGGAGTTACGGGCGAGGATGTTACGGAAAATTTAAAGACCGTTGAGTCAATCCCTTTGCGTTTGCATGATCCGCGGGAATTTGCGGAAGAAAAAGAAGTAAAGAATATTTTTAAGAAATTTCCGCTGGTGCGAGCGGCTGTTTCCCGAATTCCTAAAATTCTTGAAGTGCGGGGCGAGGTTTATATGACAAAAAAAGCGTTTGCGGCGGTCAATCATGAACAGCAAAAAAAAGGATTGCCGGCTTTTGCCAATCCCCGCAATATCGCTGCCGGATCCGTAAGGCAGCTGGATTCCAAAGTTACGGCCTCGCGCCGTCTGGATTTTTTTGCCTATGATCTGGTTACGGATCTTGGGCAAAAAACTCACGAGGAGGATCATCTGATTGTCAATCTTTTCGGGTTTAAGACACCTTGCCCCGTTAGAGAATTAGTCAAAATTGAAGCAGCAAGCGAAAACAATTCCGCAATCAAGGGTAATTTAGTCGGCGTCAGATCATTCCGCATCTCTAACGGGGTGGAGTTGGCGATGCGCTGCCGAAATTTGGCAGAGGTAATGAAATTTTTTGCCGAAATCGGAGAAAAAAGAGAGCGCCTTCCGTTTTTGATTGACGGAGTGGTGGCGCAGATAAATGATGGCGTACTTTTTGAGCGGCTGGGCGTGGTTGGTAAAGCTCCGCGGGGCGCGGTGGCTTTGAAATTTCCCGGCCAAGAAGCGACCACGGTGGTGGAGGATATAGTCGTGCAAATCGGCCGGACCGGAGTGCTCACTCCGGTGGCGGTGTTAAAACCCGTGGATGTCGGGGGAGTTACGGTCTCTAGGGCCACGTTGCATAATACGGATGAAATATCACGCCTGGATGTGCGGGTTGGGGATACGGTTATTGTGCAAAGAGCCGGAGATGTGATTCCGGACATCGTAAGGGTATTTAAAAATTTGCGGCCCAAACCCAGCCGGGAATTCCGTATGCCGCGTATGTTTTGCGGGCAGAAAGTTGTGCGGCGGCCGGGCGAGGCCGCGCATAAAATTCTGCATCCGGAAAAGTGCGAATTGGTAATGCATGAAAAATTCTATCATTTTGTTTCCAAACACGCTTTTGATATTCAGGGGCTGGGACCTAAAATTATTGATCGCTTGCTTGAGGAGGGTTTAGTTCGCGACCCGGCGGATTTATTTTTACTTAAAGAATCAGACATTACATCTTTGGAGCGATTTGCCGAAAAATCCGCCGAAAATTTAATCCGCTCAATCCATGAAAAAAAAGAAATCGAATTGCCGCGTTTTATTTATGCCCTGGGAATTTTACATGCGGGGGAAGAGACCGCGATTGATTTGGCCGAGAATTTTGGTACGCTTAGTAAGTTAGAGGCGGCATCCTTTGCTGATTTGAATGCTATTTCGAATATAGGCCCGGTTGTGGCCAAGAGTATTTATGAATGGTTTCAGGAACAACGGAATAAAAAATTGGTTAAAAAAATATTGAAAGTAGGCGTAAAACCCAAGCCCCACAAGCTACAAGCTAAAAATTATAAACTTAGAGGATTAACATTTGTTTTGACCGGAGGGCTTGCATCCGTGTCGCGGGACGAAGCCAAAGCGCGTATCCGGGAGTTGGGCGGAGATATTTCCGAATCGGTCAGTAAAAAAACTTCCTACCTGGTAGCAGGAAGCGATCCGGGATCCAAATTGGCGAAAGCGGAAAAAATTAGAGTGAAAGTCATTGAGGAAAAAGAATTCTTGAAACTTATCAGTTAGGATGATATTATTAAAACATGACCATCGCGACTATTGAACGGCAACTTAATGAGTTAAAAGAGCGGCAATCTAAGCTGGAGGCGTTTTTTTACGCAGTTATTGGAAACAAGACGGAAGAAGAACTGGAAATACGTCCGGATTATTTGCAGCGAATTGATCAAATCCGCCACAATATGCGGGGCGGAAAGGGTATTACCGCGATTCGCACAAAAAAGGAATTAAAAAATTTTTTCAGAAATCTTTAGCGAGATTTGAAATGAATAGATTATGCGTTACAAACTTGAGATTTCTCAAGAAGCGCGGCAGGCTTTAAAGAAATTAAAGCAACAAGACCGAGCGCTTTTAACAAGAGTAGAGAGGTCAGTTGAAAAGGTTTTAGAAAATCCGGAAATCGGCAAACCTCTGCGGCACAATTTAAAAAATAACCGGCGTGTGCACGTCGGTTCTTTCGTGTTGATATATGAGATTGCGGGTGAATCAGTTCTCTTGGTGGATTTTGCCCACCATGATAAGATTTATAAAAGGATTTGATCCTATATGTCAATTAATATAAAAGATGTCCAACATATCGCGCATTTGGCTCGGATTGAATTAACGCCCGAAGAAGAAACGAAATTTGAAAAAGAACTTTCGGCTATTTTGGGATTTGTGGAAAAATTGAATGAAGTTGATACGGAAAACGTGCAACCCTTGACCGGAGGCACATTATTGGAAAATGTGATGCGTAAAGATGAGCAGATTGATAATGACTTGCAAGGGAAAGAAGCGGCGTTATTGGACGCGGCGCCGGAGAAAGAAAGAGGATATGTGAGGGTGAAGGCAGTGTTTGAATAGTTTATAGTTTGTGGTTTGTAGTTACCAAACTATAAACTATAAACTATAAACTACAAACCACAAACTACAAGCTTGAAATTAAATGAATTAACAATCACGGAGGCGGCGGAAGGAATTCGAAAAAAGAACTTTACCGTAACCGAGCTGGTTTTGGATTGTTTGCGCGCGATTAAAGAAAAAAACAGCGAATTGCATGCGTATCTTGAAGTTTTTGACGACGCGCTGGATGAGGCCAAAAAAGCGGATGAGATACTCGGTGCCGCGAATCACGAAGAGCGAATAAAACTCCCGCCGCTTTTTGGAATTCCTCTGGCAATCAAAGATAATATATTGATTGAGGGTAAACGGTGCACCGCCGGATCTAAGATTCTTGAAAATTACGTGGCAAATTACAATGCCACAGTCATCCGTAAGCTAAAAAAGCAGGGCGCGATTTTTTTGGGCAAGGCCAATTTGGATGAATTTGCCATGGGCTCTTCCACAGAAAATTCTGCATATGTATCAACTAAAAATCCTAATGATATTTCCCGCATACCTGGAGGGTCGTCCGGCGGATCTGCAGCTGCAGTTGCGGCCAACCTTTGTGTTGCGGCTTTAGGTTCGGATACTGGAGGTTCAATCCGTCAGCCCGCGTCTTTTTGCGGGATTGTGGGACTTAAACCCACATATGGAGCGGTTTCACGCCACGGTTTAATTGCCATGGCATCCTCTCTTGATCAAATCGGCCCTCTGGCGAAATCAGTTGAGGATGCGGCTATTTTATTTGATGCGATCAAAGGAAAAGACGATTTTGATTCAACCGCGGTCAAAGATAACTACAAACTACCAACTATAAACTATAAACTTAACGGCGTTCGGGTCGGCATTCCTAAAGAATATTTTGGGAAAGGACTTGAGAGCGAGGTAAAAAGAGTCATAGAAAATGCGGTTGGAAAAATGGAGCAAGCCGGAGCTATAATTAAAGAGATCTCTTTGCCGCATTCCGAATACGCCCTGCCTACCTATTATATTGTAGTGCCTTCCGAGGTCTCGGCGAATTTAGCGCGGTTTGACGGCATTCGTTATGGCGTTAGCGCAGTTACCAGCCATCAGCTATCAATTAGTAACTTGTATGATGTGTATGCCAAATCGCGTGCCTTTGGTTTTGGGGCGGAGGTCAAACGCCGCATTATGCTCGGTACCTATACGCTTTCGGCCGGATATTACGATGCGTACTATGTTAAAGCTCAAAAAGTACGGCGCCTCATACGGCAGGATTTTGAACACGCTTTGGATGCGGTAGATATTATTGCCGGTCCCACCACTCCGACTCCGGCGTTTCATCTGGGCGAGCGCGCGGATGATCCTTTGCAAATGTATTTGGCGGATATTTATACGGTGGCGGTAAATCTTGCCGGAGTGCCTGCCATTTCCATTCCGGCCGGATGCGTGGAACGAGAAGGGAAGAAATTGCCGGTGGGACTCCAATTTATCGGAAAATGGTTTGAAGAAGAGAAATTGCTGGGGATAGCAAAAGAAACGGAGAAAATTATAAAATTGCATTAAGAAAAATTCATTAAGCGAGGAGAGATGCGTTTGAAAACACTGGGAGGCCGACC
>LCKU01000010.1 GCA_001001625.1 Parcubacteria group bacterium GW2011_GWA2_45_30
ATTGGGTTTTGAGATGCGATAAGTCGTAGGCGTTGCCGCGAGATAACCCTAATTTTACTGCTGACTTCGTACGGAATTGGGGCGGGACGAAAGTTGCTATAATAGTGAGGTTGTATAAATGTACATCTTAAACGTGATCGCGTTTAAGATGTACATTTATGAAGTATTTATGCAGGAGCAAGAAATAATTTATTCCAAAAATTTGCCGCGAGTTTGGCGGGATGAGATTACGGTTAAGGACTCATTGACGCAAACCCTAATTTTCAGCGGCAAAATTCCTGAAAAAGTAAATTTAAAAATACGGCTTGCAGAAAAAGGGGCGCGGGGAGAGATTACGTTTGTTTATTTGGGCAAAGAAAAAAACAGTACGCAAATAAACATTATTCTGATTCACGAGGCGCCGGATACTTATGGAAGAATTTCGTTAAAAGCCGCGCTTTTTGATGAATCGCGTTTGAATTTTCGCGGGATGCTGGAAATCGGGACAAATGCCAAAGGCGCGGATTCGTATTTATCGGCCAAAGTGCTTTTGGTCTCGCCTCAAGCACGCGCGGAAATTTATCCGCAGCTGGAAATAAAAACCGACGAAGTAAAGGCATCGCACGGCTCAAGCATCGGGCGGATTGAAGAAAATCAACTTTTTTATCTGCAGAGTCGTGGAATAAAGAAAGAAGCGGCGCAAAATATTATTTTGTCGGAATTTTTTAAAGGGATCCCGAAAGAAGTTTTTTCTAAGTTTGTCCCCATGGTATAGGAAAGAAGTGTAAAAGGCGTCACGGGCAATGAGAATGGATTTTGGCAAAGAAAAAAGAGTGGTTTAGAGTGACGCTCACAGCACTTGTTTGCTAGGTTGTCGCGCTGGACTTCCCCAGCTCCTCCTTGTCGAGGCACGCACGGCACGTCTCGAGAAGCAAGGTCTTTTCTACGGCATTGTACAAGCCGGTCTTGTCCAGCTCCTCCTTGGAGTCGGCGATCTTCTGGCCGGTGAACTGCTCGCCGCAGATGCAACAGGTCTCCGTAAACTCCCGAATGTACTCCATGGCACACCTCCTTCAAAAGGTTTATTGAACTGATCACAGTATAGCATGGAAGTATGATACTTGTCAAGTTTTTGCCACCATGGCATTTTCAATATTTCGGTAAATCCGGCAGTGATGCAACGGAAAAAACGGCTTAAAATATAGAAAATTCCTACGGTTGGTTATTGAAAAAGTAGAGGTATCACGGGCAATAATAACATCCTTACAAACTTGAGAATGTAAGTATGTTGTTGGAAAGAAATATAAAAAGTTCCATGGAAATAAATTATAAAAAAGATTTCCCGATTTTTGAAAAACGTGGCGGTGAAAAGCCCTTTGTGTATTTGGATTCGGCGGCCATGGCGCACTCGCCCCGCGCGGTGATTGAGGCGGTCGTGGCTCACGCGGAAAAATTTCGTTCCAATGTTCATCGCGGGGTATATGCTTTGTCCGAGGAGGCGACCGAAGCGTATGAAGGAGCGCGCGAAATTGTGCGAAAATTTTTGAATGCGCGATCAACCGGTGAAATCGTATTTACCCGAAATACCACCGAGGCGTTAAATCTGGTCGCTTCATCATTCGGCAGAAACTTTTTGCAGGTGGGCAACCATATTTTAGTTTCTCGCGCCGAACATCACTCTAATTTTCTTCCTTGGCAGCAATTGCGAGATGAGAAAGGAATTATTCTTGACATTTTAGACGTAGATGAGAACGGCGAAATTACGTTTGGGGCGATTGAGCGTGCTGTAACGCCGCAAACCAAACTTGCTGCTTTTTCTTTTGTCTCAAACGTACTCGGAGCCATCAATCCGGTTAAAGAAATGGGAAAATTTTTTCGCGAGCGCGGGATAATATTTGTGGTTGATGCGGCGCAGGCCGCTCCGCATATTCCCATAGATGTTCAAAACATCGGCTGTGATTTTTTGGCATTTTCCGGATATAAATTGGGTGCTCCTACAGGGATCGGATCCCTGTATGGAAAGGAGGAGATACTTGAAAAAATGCCGCCGTTTTTGCGCGGAGGGTCTATGATACGCGAGGTAACTGTTGAAAAGGCGGAGTGGAATGATCTGCCGTGGAAATTTGAGGCAGGCACCCAGAACATCGAGGGCGCAGTAGGGCTCGGTGCGGCTATTAAATATATAGAAGGGATTGGATTTGAAACAATTCGTAATAGTGAAGAAATTTTGCTTAAAAAAACTTTGGCGGTTCTGGAAAATATAAAAGGAGTCAGATTCTTTGGCCCGAAAAATGTTTTGTGCCGCGTAGGCGTTGTAAGTTTCGTGATTGACGGCATACATCCGCATGATCTGGCATCTATTCTTGATCAGGATGGCGTGTGTATTCGCGTGGGGCATCATTGCGCTATGCCGCTTCATCAATGGCTCGGAGTTCCGGCAACCTGCCGCGCGTCATTTTGGGTATATAATGAGCCGGAAGATGTTGCGCGATTGCGGGAGGGAATTGAGAAAGCCATCCACACTTTAAAGTATTAAGTATTCAGTATTTAGTATTAAGGGTTTCCGCTTTCGACTCCTTAATATTTGATTCTTAATATTTGATACTCGTTTATGCCAAATTCTATTTATCATGATTTTATTTTGTCTCATCACCGCAATCCGCAAAACTACGGCCTTGCGTTGAATTTTGATATAGAAATAAAAGGGTCAAACATGATTTGCGGGGATTCAATGTATGTACGCCTGAAATTTGACGGAGATTCTGTCATGGGTGTTTCATTTGAGTCGGATAGCTGCGTGGTAAGTCGCGCCGCCGCATCACTCACCTCTGAATATATTAAAGGCAAAACGCGGGATGAAATTTGGGCAATCCCGCCAGAAAAAGTCGCGGAACTTTTGCAAATTTTATTGACTCCGTCACGAATGAAATGCGCCACGCTTTTTCTTGATACTATACGTAAAGCGATTTAGAATAAAAATAACCCGCTGCACAGGGCGCAGGCATGGAAGATTTTTCTGTTTTGAACGCAGGAGGGACCGGGGCTGGTGCCGGTTTGATTAATGGGAGCAAGCGATATTCATCCAGTTCGGCGGCATAGGTGTGACCAGTTTTCAAGAATACTCCTTTGATTACCGCCACTTTATGCTTAAAGATTCTTGTATAGTAATCAAATGGTTCGCTTTCACCGATGGTTTCAACTATATCTCCCAGTGGCGATTGAAAGATTAGTCCCCTGGCTATGGATTTCTGATGGGCGTAGTTCATTGTAGTCCATCCGCCGGTTAGAGGAGCTGGTAATATAATACGTTATAATTTAAAATGAGTCAAGATACGCAAGAAAATCAATCTTCGTCGGATAAGGAAATCCCTCAACATGCTTGGGATGATTCTTCTGGCGAGAAGAATCAAAAATCCGTAAGAATCGGTAAAATTATTGTGGACAGAAATTTATGCATTGGTGCCGCGTCTTGCATAGCGGTGGCACCAGGAGTTTTTCAATTGGATTCCGAAAATAAAGCTGTAGTATATAATGAAAAAGGAGCGGATGATGAGACAATTTTGCTTGCCGCAAAATCCTGCCCCACTCGGGCCATATTGGTGTTTGACGAGGAAGGAAATCAAGTTTACCCATAAAACGAATGGGCACGAATTTTTAAACGAATCAGCACGAATCACGAATAATTTTTGATTCGCGTAAATTAGTTTTTGATTCGTGAAAATTCATAAAATAACTATGAAATATCAAGAATCAATAAAAAAGGTCCTAACAAAATTTATATCCACCATTTCTGTAGATGCGCATTGTGATATTCCCTGTGGAGTTTACGATCCTACTCCGGCTAAAATCGCGGCCAAAACAGTGCAGAAAATGGTAATGCAGATAAATGAATTAAAAGCGCCGGACATGATGGACGAGCTTGCCATAAAGTCCTATTTTAATTCAATTGGACGTAGAGTCGCGGTAAAAGAAAATCATGCGGAGTTGTGTAAAAAAGAGCTCCAAATTCTTTGGTCGGATTTTTTTAAGCCCGAACATGTTGAAAAATACTCCAATCTCCACGATATGTTCTGGAAGGCATTGAAGTTATGCTCCAAAAATAAGCAGGAAATCAATACGGACGCGGCAGGCGATTTGGTAAAAGCCGTGGATGAAATTGCAAAAATGTTTTATGAGATTAAAAATTCGCCCGATAAATATGATGCGTATAAAAAAATTACTGACACGTTGTTTTGATTTTGTGCCAATCAAGCGCGCCATTTTCTTGATAAAAATTGAAGGTGAAAGCATGTGGCCCGTATTAATTCCCAGGCGGCAGTATCTGGCGACAAATATGCTGCCGATCCGGCGTGGAGATTTGGCGGTATTTTATAACCCGCAAAATAAGCAAGAGATTTTTGTGAAGCGGATTTCCAGAATTTCTAATGGCAAATATTATATGGAAAGTATGGTCTCGTGGGGAAGTTCTTGCCGCGATTTCGGATGCGTTATCCGAAAAAACATTTTAGGCAAAATTTTATGATAGAAAAGATAAAAGCAATACTCGAGGAAGTCCGACCGATGCTCGCCCAGCATTTGGGCGATATTGAATTTGTTAAATTTGAAAACGGCGTTGTTTATGTAAAAATGCTTGGAACTTGTGTTGGTTGTCCGCTTTCGCAAATTACCTTGAAAGCTGGGGTAGAAGAAATTTTGAAATCAAGAATAAGCGGGGTAAGCAGAGTAGAGGCAGTCGTGTAATTGATCCATTAAAATATCCCGCGAAAGCGGGATTTTTTAAAAAATTATAGTCGTTGCGGAAAATCGGAAATTATTCCGTCAACTCCAAGCCGTTTCATCCGCCAAATGTGCCAGCGGGAATTTACAGTCCAGACATGTATGCGCATTTTGGCACTGTGGGCAACATTCACCAGATCCGGCTCCTCCAAAATATATCCATATGGAGGGTGAATCGCATGTGCGTATTTTTCTTTTGCCCTTGCAACAAATTCTCCATATCCAAGATATTTAATTTTTTTGGTGGTTGCCAAGAGCGCAATGGGAATATTCGGATACAGCACTTTCATTTTAGTAAGATCTTCCCAAGATGAGCTAGAATCTGGGTCGTTATCATCCGTATCAAACGCTGAAACAATTACGTTTTTTTCCATTTCCCAGGCGCTGGCAATTCTTCCAATTTCCTGCGCAACTCCGGCCTCTTTTGCCTCGGCATTTATAAAGATGAATTTTTCGTCGAAACGATCCAATACTTGGGCAAATGTGGGTATGGTTTCGCCATTATCTGTTTGAAATAATTTAAGATCGCGATACAGGATGTCTCCGACTTTGCCGCTGCCATTTGTGGTGCGGTCAATGGTCTCGTCGTGTATAACCACCGGAACGCCATCTTTGGTCCTGCGCACATCAAGCTCTATGGCGTTGGCGCCGCATAAGAGCGCAAGACCAAACGATCCAATAGTATTTTCTCCATAGCGCGGGAATCCCGGCGCGCCTCTATGCCCGAATTTCAGCATTTCCGGCCTCGTAAATTATTAAGATACTGGCATTAAAATATCACCTCTGATTTTAAAAGTCCAGATTTATGGGTATTGTATCTGATCCGAAACTTTTGTAAAATATTTATAGTAATAATAAGAGACCGTTGAATAAATACCCTAAAACGTCATTCTGAGGGAGCAAAGCGAGTCCTGAGCGACAGCGAAGGAACCCTCTGCAATATAGTTGGATCCTTCACTACGTTCAGGATGACCTCCGGGGTCAGATTCTTAGCGGAGTTTACCTTTAGATTCTTCACGGAGTCTGCCCTGGGATGTTTCGCTTCGTTCAACATGACAACTGAAGGGTTCAGAATGACGGACGAAGAACTCAGAATGACTTAAAACAATTATTCAATGGTCTCAATAAATATCATGGGTGATAATGAAGAAAAAAATAAAAATCTACAGGCCCTGAATGAAAATCAGCCCACCACCCGGCAGGTTGCGGTATTTACTGTTGTGTTGAGTTTTATCGTGTCTATCATCGGCACGGTTTTGGCTTTGGGGGTTTTTGGTCCTTTGTTTGGAGTGGGAGAGGAGGGCGGCAGTCCGCTTGTATTCAATAAGCCCGGAATTTTGGAAAGGATCGTAGAAAGGGTTTCCGAACCCAAAGAAATACAGGAAACCGTTTTACGCCAAGATGAACTGGTGATAAATGTGGTGGAATCGGTCTCTCCGGCGGTGGTCAGCGTGGTTGCGACTAAAGATGTTCCGGTAATTGAGCAGTTTTTTATTGATCCTTTCGGAGGCGATCCATTTTTTGAGAGATTTTTCGGGGACGGAGGTTCCGGATTTCAAATTCCGCAACTTCGACAAAAAGGCACGGAAAAGCGAGAGGTGTCTTCCGGCACCGGATTTATTGTATCGGCTGAAGGACATATTGTGACCAATAAGCATGTGGTCTCCGATGCCGAAGCGGAATACACGGTGCTTTTCAACGATGGTAAAAAGGGTCCGGCCAAAATCTTGGCGCGCGATCCGATACATGATATGGCGGTTTTAAAGATAGAAGGATCCGGATATCCGGCACTGCGTCTGGGCGATTCATCCCAGATTAAGATAGGACAGACGGCAATTGCCATTGGAAATGCGCTTGGGGAATTTCGCAATACGGTTTCGGTCGGAGTTATCTCGGGTTTGCAAAGAAGCATAGTCGCCGAAGGAGGATCTACCGGTCCGGAAACATTGCAGGAATTGATTCAGACCGATGCGGCCATTAATCCGGGTAATTCCGGCGGCCCGCTTCTTAATTTAAGAGGGGAGGTGGTGGGAATAAATACGGCCGTGGCGCGCGGTGCCGAGAATATTGGTTTTGCCATTCCGGTAAATAAAGTTAAGCGCGCCATTGAAAGCGTACGTGCCAGCGGCCGGATAATTTATCCGTTTCTCGGCGTGCGCTACGCGCTGATTACTAAAGAACGGGCGGCGGAGGAGAAACTCGGCCGTGATTATGGAGCGCTTCTGATTGCCGGGGATAAAGAACCCGCAGTAACATTGGGAGGTCCGGCGGATAAAGCCGGACTCAAAGCCGGGGATATTATTTTAGAAATAAACGGCGAGCGTATTGATCCGGAACATGCGCTGGCTGGTCTTGTGCAAAAGTATCAGGTAGGGGATGAAGTTACGCTTAAAGTTTTTCGGGAAGGCAAAGAGATGGAGGTGAAGGTGAAGTTGGATGAACGGAAATAATACACTCGGTATCATACGTTTTTTAACGGGCTTCAGCCGCTCCAGCGGTGGCCTGCAGGGTCGGCGAGCCACTCGCGCGAATTCGCGCGAGACCAAGCTGGCGCGCTTTCCATTGCCTCACTTATTTTATTTCTTTACGGAGGAACGGAGGACGAAATGTGCAACACTCGGTGTTTAACATCCTTGGAAAGTTGCGGAAATATGAAAAAAGTGCTATAATATTCATGATGAAAAGTTTCTCCGCAATCATATTGGTTTTGCTATTGCTGGTCGTTGTTTCTTTGCCCTTCTCCGTGTCAGCTGCAACAAGTCCGGGCATAAAACCCGGGAGTTTCTTTTATTTTTTTGATACTGCTTTTGAAAAAATAGGATTATTTTTTACATTCAATCCGGAAAAGAAAGCAAGGAAGGCGTTGGAGTATGCTGATGAGCGATTAGCCGAAGCGGAGGCGGTTGCCGGAGATGATAATCTCGAGGCCGTGAAAACAGCAGTAACAAATTATGAGAGCAATATGGCTTTTGCGGCGGAAAAAGCAAAAGATGTTGGAGATAAAGAAAAAGCCAAAGCGTTGTTGACTTCAATTGCCGATAACACCTCAAAACACCAGGAAGTTTTAACGGCTGTTTTGGTAAAAGTGCCTGACGAGGCAAAGGAAGCAATAATAAGGGCAATTGAAGCAAGCCGAAGGGGGCAGGCGGAAGCAATTAAAAAAATCGTCGAGCTAAAAGGCGAGGTTGAACAATTAAAGCAAGAAGTAACTGACTTGAAGGTTAAAGACGAGGAACGAGAAAAAATGATTGAGGAGCTGAGTAGGCGGAAGCCACAAAGCACGTCAACGCCAGCATTTATGCCAGTTCAATCTTACACTTCTAAAACTTCAGAAATTACTCCAGCTCTTAAATCAGAAGCGACCAAGGCCCCAACAAAAACTGACGAGCCACAGGTTACACCTCTAGTTAATCAAACACAAGATAACAATACCAGCGCGACCACACTGCCACCTTCGCCAACGCCTCTCCCCGTTACGCCACCGCCAGCAACCCATCAGATAGAAGCACTTGAAATTACATCGGCGGGTGCCGTGCCTGATGTAATTTCGGCCCGAATTGAATGGCAAACAAATAATCCAACCGAAAGTAAATTATATCTTTCTGGCGGTGGTCTAACCTCAAAACTATTCGCTTCAGAGGCCGGTTATGCTACTAAACATTTTGCGAGCATAAACCAGCTTACGCCTATGACTGATTATTCCTTCCAAATTACGGCTATCGGCAATGCGGGTTTTGAAAGTTTTTGGGGAAGCTTCAAGACAAAAACACCGCCACCAACAATAAAATTTAACCAAATATCCCAAAATGTGAGTTTGGGAGTTCAGGGTTTCAAAATTTCTTGGATATCGGGTTATGTTGACTCTTGTTCAGCATTTGGAGCGTGGAGTGGCTCAAAACCTATAAATGGCGAAGAAATTTTATCATTCAATCAAGCTGGAGATTATACCCATACATTGACTTGTGCCGGAAAAAATGGAGAGAGTGTCAGTGGAAGTATTGTTATTACGGTTTTAGAGATGCAACCTACCATTAAGGTGTCTCTTTCTCCTACTAATCCCTTGGGTAAAAATATCGCCAAGGGAGAAAAAGGAGTTACGGTTTTGGGACTCGATATTGAATCAAATAATGAAAACGTTAAAATAAATAATCTCAAGATTAAGTTGGTTGGGACATCGTTTAGTAATTTACAAGATTTGAAGGTTAAAGTTGGAGGACAGCTATACAGTGTGGAATCCACGGACGGAGATATTAAAATTTATGTTCTGAACTACACATTAAGTCAATTATCTATCCAGGTTCTCGTGCAGGCCGATATCGCACCGACCGCAAATAGTGATTCTTTCCATGTTGAGATTATTGAGGTATGGAGAATAAATACAGTTACTGGGGAAAGCGCTAAGACTTCTGACGTTATAACTGGAAATACATTCACCATTTATTAACCGCCGATTACTAATAATTCGCCAATCTTATCGTTGGCACCAAATACAGTTTTTGGATTGACCAACAATCAATGCGAAAGTGGATGTTCTTGTATCGGAACAATACTACGCTTTGACGCAAAAAATAATCCTTTCTCAATATTAAAGCTCGCCATGACATTTGATGGTGTAAGCGAATCGGATATTAAAAATGTAAAACTTCTATGGGGTGGAAATGTCTATTACAATTTATATCCCACAGCCACGAACTCAGCGACTGGTCAAAAAATCGCATATATTGAGGGGAATAAGATTATTTTTCAAAACTTTAGTCCATACGAATTAACCCATGTTAATCCAAACGAAATTCTAGACCTAACCGTAAAATTTGAATCTAATCCGACTGGAATTGGAAAAACTATTCGCATAGATTTAGTGAATCCGCTCACAGATATTACAGCTTCGAATTATGAAACGGGACTGGTTTTATCAGTGGACGGCTCGGCTGTTGGTAGCACCATATTTATTAACAGATAGTAGATTAAAATGCTCTTGAATGATATTCTTTGGAACTTTATTGTTAAGAAAGATAGTAGTTATTTTGAGAAATATCTCGATTTTATTAAAACCACAGTTCAACAAGACGAGGAACGGGTAAAGCAAGAGGAAGCGAAAATCAGTAAAGTAGTTACAGAAAAAGAAGAAGTTACCGACGAAAACAATTTCATATCCGTGGATGATTATTTGGCCGATTTATTTGGAGATCACAAGCAACTGGAACAGATAATGTATCGATCTTTTGTGATTAGTATTTTTGCTTTTATAGAAGCGAAAATTGTTGATCTTTGTAAACATATCAAGGAAGAAAGGGTACAGTTATTTTCCTACACTGATTTGTCTGGTGCACGTGGAATTGGTCAAGCAGTTAAATATTTAGAAAAAGTGTTGATGTTGGACAAGTTTCCTATCAACAATAAACTCTATGATGAATTTAATATTGCTCATAAAATAAGAAATTATCTTGTGCACGAAGAAGGAAAAATCAAATCAGAAGATACAATTAAGATAAAAATAAATAAGACGCATCCAAATATATTGCATATTGATCAATCGGGGGAGATAATAATTACATTTGAATATGCAAAATCACTCATTGCGCTCAATAAAAATATTTGTAATGAAATTTCACAGAATTTGAAATCTCATTAATTTTTCCGCAACCATTTCCCGGTGAGCGGGCCCCGGAAATATCCAGATTTTGTAGGGAACTACGAGGCGAGCAAAAAATGGAGGGGAGAGTTGAAATCAAGCGAAGGATCGCGCGGTGGATGCATGCTACGGAAAGCATTTGTTTAAATCCGAAGCCGGACGCTGGAATTTTTATTTCGGCGGTACGAAAAGTATATAAAGGAGTTATGGCAGAATACGTAACTAATATGTGGCGAAGGGGTGTGGATAGATTTTTTGGAAAGTTAGTGCTCTAAAGATTAAGATAAGTATAGATGGGGCTTGCGCGCCGAACTCAATCACTTGTAATTTAAGTTAATTTATGTTATAATAAAGAAAATGAACTACGACAAGAAAAAATTTAAAAACGCAGTTGTTTTTTTGGCAAAAAATGGAGGTTGGGACGTGGGCAAGAAAAAACTTGCTAAACTTTTATACTTTATTGATTTCACTCTATATGAACTTCGTAAAAAATCTTTAACCGAAATGCCATATGCTAAAATGGATTACGGTCCAATGCCCGAACCAAAAACTTTTTATGCGGCACTGGGCGATCTGCAAAAGACTGGAGTAATAAATATAGAGGAGCGAAATTCTGTTGGTCTTGAAAGAATTGTAACTCAAGAAAAAGTAGATATGGATGTTTTTGACGAAGAAGAATTGAAGGTTATGAATCAGGTTGTGGAAAAGTACCGTGCCGAGAGCGCGGGAAATCTTGAAAAAATAGCTCAGTCAGAACCACCCTATAAAATGGTTGAATACGGGGAGCAGATCCCTTATTATTTGTCATTTTATCGTAACAGTTTTGGTGAAATGGACATCGATGACACGAGTTCTGATACACCGGAATATTTGATGATATCGCTTTATGCGTAAAGAAGCGTTGGTATCAAAGTCTCGGCACGGAAATGCCGAGAATTTCGCGTCTTTTACAGCAAGATAGCAGACTCCCCGGAGAGGGGACTTATTACTATATAAAATTACAACCGATTCAAAATCGGACTTTTCACGCTAGAATAAACCTCCCTGACGAAAACATGGGTAAGCGGGGAGGAGCAAGGATTATTTATGCAAAAGAAACGCTCGAAGTCGTTAAGATACTTTATGTGGGTGGCCACAAAGACCATCGTTATACCGATAATCATTTCATGACCACTTTGATTGAACAAAGATATTCAGAAGAGAGGTTTATTGAATATATAGACAACCTCGATTTTAATAATCACCCAAAAGAATAAGCTTACGTTGGTCAGGTTTATTAATTATAAAAAATCGCCAAAAGGCGACGCCTTTGGCGAATTAGTGGTTTTGATTGCTGTGGATCACCGAGTAAGCAAAATTGAAAGCAAACTTTTTCCTGTCATCTCTTGCGGTTTTTTTATCCCCAGAATTTCCAGCAGAGTGGGCGCAATATCCGTTAAAATTCCGTCAATCTCGGATTTTTTTTGTAGGATTTCTTCTTTGGTACGCAGTTTTTCGCGCCGCAATTCTTTTGCCACCAGAAAAAACGGCACCGGGTTTACCGAATGTTTGGTGGTGGCTTCCCCGGTTAGAACATTTCGCTTGCGTTCAATGTTGCCGTGATCCGCGCAAATCGCGAGCAGGGCGTCCGAATTTAATACAGCATTCATAATTTCTCCCAGACATTCATCCGCGGTTTCCACAGCCCGTACCGCAGCGTTAAAATCTCCGGAGTGTCCCACCATATCCGTGTTGGCAAAATTGGCTATTATCACGTCGAAATCGGTGAAACGCTCAAGAATTTTGGCCGTGATATCCCGCGTGCGCATTTCCGGAATTTCGTCATAGTGAGCCGCAACCAGCGAAGGAATTAAAATTCTTTCTTCATGCGGAAATGGATTTTCCTGTCCGCCGTTTAAAAAATACGTTACGTGCGCATACTTTTGGGTTTCGGCAATGTGAAGATGCGAGAGTCCGGCCTCGGCCAGTACCCGCGCCAACGGCCAGGCAATATTCAGTGTGGGAAATGCCGGCAGGGCGCCGGTTTCTTTTTGGTATTCGGTCATGGTGACCACCAATAGATTTTTAACGGACCCGTGCGGGAACTTGGCGAATTCCGGATCCGCAAAGGCCTGCGAAATCTCGCGCATGGAATCCTCGCGAAAATCGGAAAAAATAAGAGCGTCGTTTTCGCGAATAAGTCCGATCGGATTTCCGTCCGCTCCGGCTATGGCGGCCGGTTCCACAAATTCATCCGTAATATTTTGCGTATAGGATGCGGCAATATGCTGGGGGATTGAGGTTATTTTTTCTCCCAAGCCCTCGGTTAAAAGTTTATACGCTTTTTCCACGCGATCCCAGTTTGAATCGCGGTCCAGCGCAAAAAATCTGCCGATAACAGATGCCAGGCGCGCTTGGGGCCATTCTTTTTTCATACGTTCCTCCAGCATCCCGATAAATTTGGCGCCCTCTTGCGGGTAGGCGTCTTTGCCGTCGGTAAAGACGTGAATAAAAACTTCCGGCACATTTTCACGCTTGGCAAGATCCAGCAGGGCGTAAAGATGGTCAATATAACTATGGACCGAACCGGAGGATATGAGTCCGGCAATATGCAGGCGCGAGCCGTGTGTTTTTACATGCGCGGTTGCCTGCAAAAAGGCCTTGTTTTTGAAAAACGAGCCGTCATATATGGAATAGACGATTCGCGGCAGATGATGGTAAATTACGCGTCCCGCGCCAATGGTTAAATGTCCGACCTCGGAATTGCCGGATTCGCCCCAGGGGAGCCCGACCGCGACGCCGGATGCTTGTAGCAGGGTGAAGGGGAATTTTTTTTCCAACTCATCCAGAATCGGTTTTTTAGCAACTTCCACCGGATTGCCTACTTTTTCGGTTGATACCCCGAATCCGTCAAGGATTAGTAATATTAGCGGTTTGGGTTTTTGCATGCAAGTAATTGTATCAAAATTTGACTCCGGAAACAATCTTTGCTACGCTATATGTTATAGAATATAGAAATGTAATGTCGTAATAAATTCTGGAATATTATTAACAACCTAAGGACTTGAGAAAAACGCAAAGAAATGAGCCAAATGCTTAATAAAAACTCGATAGATTCTCTGTCAGCCCGATTTTTAATCCTAAACATGCTATTCAAATTTCTCTCATTCCGAGGCAATAAGTTTTTATTCTCCGGTTCTTTGGGCCGGTAATTAGTCATTTCTCTTTGGTTTTTCTCGGATTATTTTTATGAATCCGTTATTTTTGATTGGCGTATCAGTTGCCGTACTTGTCATTGGAATTGTAGGCGGATACTTTTTGCGCCAAGCCGTTGCCCAGCGGCGCAAATCATCAATTGAGGCAAAACTCCGAAAGTTCGTTGAGGATTCCAAGGCCGAGGCCAAAGAAATTCTGTTTGATGCCAAGGAAAAGGCCGGGAAAGTATCGGATGAGGCCAAAAAGGACGAGAAAGAGCGCCTTTCGCAAATTCGTAAATTGGAGGAAAGGGTTTTAGAGCGTGAAACCGCTACTGATAAGCGGCGCGCCGATTTTGAGCATAAAGAAAAGGACTTGGAAGATAAAATTGAGCGCCTGAAGGGCATAAAAGTTGAGATTGAGGAAGCCAAAGTCAAGGCATTTAAGGAACTTGAAAGAATTTCCGGGCTTTCCAAAGACGAAGCGGTGCAGACGGTTATGCAGAGAGTGGAGAAAGATCATGCCGAGGATTTGATGGTGCGTGTGAAAAAAATGGAGCAAACCGGAATGGAGGAATTGGAACGCAAGGCCAAAAATATCATCGCGGCTCTTATCCAGCGTCTGGCCACCCCCACGACTTCGGAAGTGACTACTACTACGGTTGCGATTCCTTCGGACGACTTAAAGGGTAAAATCATCGGCCGCGAAGGTAGAAATATCAAGGCCCTGGAGCGCGCTGCCGGAGTTGAAGTCATTGTGGATGATACGCCCGGATCAATTGTGATTTCTTCTTTTGATCCGGTCAGGCGGCAAATTGCCAAAGCATCGCTGGAGATGCTGATCCAGGACGGAAGAATTCAGCCAGCGCGGATTGAGGAGACCGTAGAAAAAGCGCGCGAGGAAATTGAGAAACAAATTAAGGATGCCGGAGAAAAAGCCGCGTATGAGGTCGGAATTTTTGATTTGGATCCGCGGCTTTTAACCCTGGTGGGACGTTTGAAGTTTCGTACAAGCTACGGCCAGAATGTGCTGCAGCATTCGATTGAAATGACGCATCTGGCCGGAATGTTGGCTTCCGAAGTGGGCGGGGATGTGGCCATTGCTAAAAAAGGCGCGCTTTTGCACGACATCGGCAAGGCCGTGGACCATGAAGTAACCGGAACCCATGTTGAGATCGGACGCAGAATTTTACAAAAATTCGGGGTGGACACTAAAGTTGTTCAGGCCATGCAGTCGCATCACGAGGAATATCCGTATGAGACGCTGGAATCCATAATTGTGCAGACCGTGGATGCGATTTCAGCATCGCGTCCCGGAGCGCGGCGCGATACGATTGAGGCGTATCTGAAACGTTTGGAGGAGCTGGAGCGGATTGCGGCTGCAAATGAGGGGGTGGAGAAGGCGTATGCTATTTCGGGAGGGCGCGAGATTAGGATTTTTGTGACACCGGAGAAAATCAGCGATTTTGAGGCGCGCGAACTTGCGCGGAAAATTGTCTTGCAGGTGGAGGCGGAATTGAAGTACCCGGGGGAGATAAAAGTGCATGTGATAAGGGAAACGCGCGTAGTTGAATATGCGAGATAGGCGCGGTTTTCGAGGCGATTCTTTTTGAAAACACGAACAGCCGCCCCAGCGGGCGGCTGTTCTCAATGATCGGCCGATTGCTCCGACATCGGTCGGAGACCGTGCCAATCGGCCTCCCAATGGTTTTCAAAAAGAACCGCCTCGACCGCCGCACTTATTTTAAAATACCGCGTCATGGGGGAAAATAGGATTTTCATAATGTAGCGCTTCACGCTTTTTGTGTCTTATTGTGAAAAAGATTGCATTTATTTGTCAAAGAATGTAAAACATGTTATTTTTTACGCAGTTCATTTCTGGAGAATCGTGATGAATTTTATCGTTGTGGCGGCAATTTTCCTATTTTCATTTGCGGGAATCGCCAAGGCGGAAACGCTTAACGTATTTTTTGGTTCAGTACTTCGCGCCGGGGATGTATGGGGTGATGTTATTTGTAGGAATCCGTCGCGTTGTTAACACTTTTAACCTTTCGGGGTAAAGTACAAACAACATGACAATTCACAAATCTACACGGCTCACTCCCGTTCAA
>LCKU01000011.1 GCA_001001625.1 Parcubacteria group bacterium GW2011_GWA2_45_30
CTGCGCAGTGACTGTTTCAAGACATACAACGGACGCCAGCGGATTCCAAAAACCTCCACATCTGCCTCGGCTATAAGCGCAACGGTAATTACCGACATATCAACTTGACGGCTAAGATATTGAAGCTGGCCCTCAATCTGCTCAATCTGTCCCCTGATACTTGTCAATTGTTGAGTAACACTCAGTACATCTTGAACGGAATTAGCGCGTTTAAGAATCTCTATATATTGCTCTTCCTGCCTTTTAAAATTTCGCAACCGCGCCTCTAAATCAATAAATTGCTCGGTTACGTCCTGGGCATTGATATTTTCGCTTTCCACCTTTACGGCTAATTTTTTAATTTCAGTCAGAGCTTCGTCAAAACGATCAGCGGGAATTCGCAAAGTAACGCTTCCGGATTTTATTCCGGCCGATGTCTCATAAATGCGCGAGTCGGATATAAAACCGTTCAGACGCGCTGCGAGCGCCCGAATATCCGAAGCAACTTCTTCTGCTTTTTTAACCAAGAGTGAAAGCGACCCGTTTTTAACGATTTTTCTTTGCGTCAACGCGCCATCGGATACGTCAGTATTTTTTGACGAAACACCCGACGGAACCATGAGTTCATTCGCGGCTCCAAAAAATTGTGTAGTAAATCCGCTACTGCCGATCAGATTACTTATGCTCCCAGTAGTAAAACTAGGTAGAGATGACTTTTGCCTAGCATTATTTAAACCTGCGAGAAAAATAGATCCAATTATACCCAGAATGGTAAGAGCCCCGATAATGGCTAAAATCCTTCCACCGGATTTTTTAATTTTAGAAGTGGTTTCTTGATCCATAAATCTATTTTATACCGCGGGCGACCAAACGCCTAAAATCACTTATACACATATTTATTAAGGATTACTGATAATGAAATACTCTCCCCGGGTTCTTCCGAAATTTTCCGGGAAATACATTTCGCTGGCCACCGCCGGCAAATGATGGTACTTGCCGGGGATTAATGCTCGTACAAAATAGTCAAACTCGTACACGCCTGCCTGGAGCCGTTCTTTAAACAGAAACAGCCGATCGTCATGCGATTCTTCCGCATCCGCAAATAACGGCTTATTTCGCTCCTTGGGACTATATTCATCGTCATCTAATTCAGCATCTATGCCGAAACCGCTAAAAGAAAGCATGGCTGCCAAATTTCTCCATGAATTATTAAACGACAATTTAATAATTGCCAAAAGGTTATTTCCTGAACTTGTCGAAGGATAATTTTTTGGCTTTAGATAAGGTAACCCCTCGACTTCGCTCGGGGAATAAAAAGTTTGAGTAAACGTATTATCCACCTCTTTTGCTCCGCGTCCCCCGTCAAAATAATCCTGGAAATAAGGGTTCTCCTGCTTTGGCCCGCGCAATGATTGATCTTCCGTGGCAAGTTTTAAATTAACAATTTCCATTCCGGCAGGAATAAAGTCCTCAATGGAAACAAAATTCCTATCTTTGGGAACCACGATCGTGAGATGCCCTTTAAGCACGTCCCCCACTTTGGCCTCGGCAAGAGGGCCGATATTTTCCTCATCATCCAGGCGATAAAACTCGCGGGATATCGCAAAACCCTCATCGCGTGGAGGAATCACATCAATCGGCAGGAAATATTTCAGAAGCATATCATAATAAAATGTATTGGCCAGATTATTCCGATTATTTTTCCGGAAATCGAGGATATTCATCGTATTGATGTTAAAATCTTTAGTAGGCAAAAATGTTTCAAAGGTATTCAGAATCGTATCTTTATCAAAGACGTATTTCATTTTTTCCGTGCCGTTAAGATCCAGAGAGAGCATGAATTCGGATTCGGTTTCCCGCTTCCATTCCAGAAAATCAGTAAGCGCGTCTATGACTGACACTGTATTGTTAGTTGACCCCCAGGCGCCGTCTTTAGCGCGGGACCGAAGAATCCAGCGCAGTACCTTATCTATAACCGGGTTTTGCCTCCGGTCCGCCACCAAGGCCTTAAGCAGGAGAGCGGTATCTTTCACCGGTGTCTCATAATAATCCCAGAGCCATTGGTTTTTGGGCTGGACCAGGAACGCGCCCCGACCGTCAATAGTAATTCTATTTTCCAGGATCGTAAAAACTTCATTCCTAACTGCTGCCGCATATCCTTTGGTCAGAAGTATGGCAAGATGAGCCAACGCAATGTTAGAGATGTCTTCGCGTATGAATTTTTTGTCGTTTATAATCTCATTGATCTTTCCGGCCAGCGTATTATTTTCCGCCCGATATCCGGGCAATCGTCCGATAGTATAGGCGGTAAGTATCACCAGATTTTTATCCTGATTCAGACGGTAATCGGAAACAATCTGGTTATAAAGATACTGGGCCGCTCTATCCAGAATAGATTGATTAATTGAATATCCAGCGCGCCGCAAATCCTCCAGGGTATTGACTATATGCAGAGTAAGATGAAAATTGGGTTGTAAATTCGGATAATAGGCAAATCCTCCGGCAGACGATTGATTGGCATAAATCCTGGTCAGTCCGATTTCCACCACGTCATCTATGGTATATTTTTGTCCCTCAAATTCTATGTCTTTTAGCGTAAACTTATCGCCGACATTTTTTAGATCAAGCCCTCTTTTGACAATGGCAATGGAGCTTAACTTGCTGGCAATCTGCTCCGAACAGCCGTAAGGAAACGCCGTGAGATAATTTAGCGCGTCCGACAAAAACACCGCTAAAGTCGCGCTTGTTTTTACCTCCACCCCGCCTTTGTCTTTCACAATATTTTCCGGAAGGAAAACGTATTCGCGGGCTTTGGGATCCGCCGTAAAGTAGGCGGTGGAGACCGCCTCATAAGTATCATTTCTTTTAGTGGCAATGGAATTCTCCACCGTATCGTCATAAGTATTATTTTTTGCCGAAACCGTAAAGGCATGCGCTCCATCCTGAATAAACTCCGGGGCTTTGGCCGTAAAATAAACTGTTTCCGTATCCCCGGCATTCAATTTTACCGAGCGTTTATTCCCGCCGCCGAACTCCAGGGTTGGACTTATAATCGAAACATCGAGTTTTTGCGTCTCCCCGGTTTGGTTAAAAATTTTGGCGCCGATCATAAATTCATCTCCAGGGATTATAAAACGCGGACGAAGCGGAGTAACCATCAGTTCTTTTCTGGCGACAAATTCCTGATATCCTACTCCAACTTTGGTATCACGGGTTATGCCCAAAACCTCGGTTTGCCAGGTAGTCAAGTTATCCGGCAGAACAAATGAGACCTCCGCCCGGCCATCGGTACCGGTTCTGACCACGCCGCGCCAAAATGCGGTATCTTTAAATTCGCCCCTCTTTTTCTTGGCCAGATCCTCCGGTTCAAGCCCGCCGCCGCCTTTGGTTCCGAGCGGGATTTCCGCTTCATAAAGAATGTTTTTTACGTTGGAAGCCGTAACCACGCTTAACGGAAGTCCGGCGTAGAAAAACGCTGCCGGATTTTTCTTTGGATTTCCTTTAAGCGCCAAAACGCTGACATCCGCCACGGCGATTGATACTTCGGTTTCAACCGGCTGATTCCTGGAATCTTTTGTTTCTACCGATAATTTGACTTCCTCCCCAGGGAGATAGTGATTTTTATGGGATTTTACGGAAATATTTATTTCCTTTTCCTTGGTGTTTACCGAAAAATTAATCTGCCCATACTTTACTTCCGGCCGCGGAGACAGCAGAAGCACCGATAAATACACATTGGGAATATATTCCTCTTTCACGTTAAAAATGAAATCCTTAAGATTCCGGTCAACGTCAACGATGGAATATTCAAAAATCTTTCCGCGCTCAACTGTAATCAGGGCCTTGGCGCGCGCAAACGGGGATTTTATGACAATCGGAATGCTCTCGCCGACATTCACCTGATTTTTATCAACTGCCAAATCCAGCGCTTCGTTATTAGTAGGACGGATGGTGACTTGTCCCGAGCCGTATACATAAAAATCCATGAGCGAGCTTACTTTATTCCCGCGGCTGTCTGTTGAGTACACCAAAACCTCAAACTCTCCTTCCTGGTCTAAACTTAAATCCTGACCATAATTTCCTCTGGAATCCGTCTTCACGGTAAATTGCCGGATAAATTCTTTTTTCTTCTCGGATTGCCAATAGTAGCGTCCATCCACTTCCTGGCGTTTGAATGACTCCCATTTGATTTTGTTAATTTCAACCGAAATATTTCCTACTGAAATTTCTTTTCCCTTCGTATTAACTGACTTTATCATAAGCTTATTAGGATCACCCCTGGCAAAATATCTGTCCGGCAAATTAACCCCGAGATAAATTTCGCCCCTGTGCACAATAAATGATTTTTGCCTGGAAACCGACTGTCCGGTCGTATTTTTAATCGTGATATTTACCACAAAGATTTTACTTGTGTTCCGTTCTTCCTCTCTGAAAAACTTGTCAAAATCAATTTTTTGTTCGATCTTGGCCTTGCCTTTTGAATCCAAGGCTGTTTTCCCGCGCAAAATGAACTTATCCCCATATCGCGCGTCTTGCGAGTAGTACCACCCGGATCCGAATTGGAAATAGCCGTCGTTATACCTGTCAAAATAATAATCTTGCGCCAGAATAGAATACTGCACCTCGCCGCCCTCCAAAGGAACGCCAAAATAATAATTCGCATCTAAACCAAGCGCAAGCGTATCGCCTGCAATATATTCTTCCTTGGGGCTGGTTATCTCAAATTTGAAAGGAGCAGGCGCATATTCTTCAACATCTATATATGCGATTCCGCCGAGGGCCTGAATACGATAGGTGCCGAGCGGCGCTTTCATATCCAGCCGGAAACTTGCATTGAATGTCCCGTATTCATTAATATCCAGATTTTCCTTGAACACGGATTCGTTTTTGCTGTTAAACACCTCAAGGTTAGCTTTTTTTTCGCGGAAAATTTCATAATCCCCGTCATAACCAATGCGATAAAGTCCTTTTATAAAAACCTCCTGTCCCGGGCGATAAATCGGGCGATCCGTGTATATATAGGTTTTTTCAGCAGACCGCGCCGGATATGCCCACTGAAATTTATCGAATTCACTCGAAACAAGAGTGCTGTCGTCCCCTTTGGATACAATGGCCGCCAAGGAATTGGAAACCGCATTGGTTCTGGCCACGCCGTTTGTATCGGTAAACCCGGACATCGCACGCTCCCTGCCTTCTTTATAAACATCCACCCGCGCCCCAAAGACCGGATCAAGACTTCCGAATTGAGTTACCCAATAAAGGTTTCCGCCGGATCTAGACAAAGCGGCCTGCGTTACCGAAGAGAATTGATCATATGTCTCCTCCCTTTCAATCTTTTTTTCCTGTACCGCCAAATTTGTAACCGTAATAAATGTCCGCTCATAGATCGGCTCGCCGGAAATGTAGCGCTGGCTTCTATAATCATACCGTTCCGCGCGATATTCCGGATGACTGAAGGATAAAATATAATGCCCCAGGGGATTTACTACAAAATCCCGTAAATTAACCTGAAAATAATTTTTAGTCCAGTATTTCTTGGGAAGTTCTATCCGCTTGGAAATGGTTTTAATACACGGGAGGCCTTCGCCCGGAGTGGTTGCCTCCGGCCGATTATCGAATACGAGATAATTCAGCATTGTCAAAGCGTCGGTCTGGCAAATATGCAGATTCACGTATTCCAGATTTTCAACCGCATAAGTAAGTTTAGTGCGCTCGGGGGATGTAACATTGTACATCTTTTGCAGATGATTAAATCTGCGATAAATCTGCGGAATTTTCTCGCTCGTAAATTCAAACTTGTTCTCGGCCGCCTGTCCAAAATCATCCCTGACATTCAGGGCTAGGCTATAAAAACTTTCCGGGATCAGGCCGTAACGAAGGGTGTTTTCAAACTCTCCCGGGGCGCAAGGCGTATCCCTAAAACCCGCTCCGATGCGAAAGGGATCATGCCAATTCCATTTGCCAACGCTGATATTTGATTTTACTTGATCATAAAAATTGTCTTCGGTGGCCGGCGTCAAAGGATTTGTGGCGCAAATTTTAAGTTCAGTCAATTTTCCCGCCTGACTGCCGCCAGCCGGAACCGTGCGGATAATACGCAATTCCGGATAAGTCGTAATGGTTTTGATCATGGTTTCGGCATTGAGTTGAAGTCCAGAGGTGTTGAAAATTTTTCGAAATTCAACGGAAATCTCTTGTGATCTCCCCAAGCCGTCCGAACTGAATTTAAGATAGAGTTTATTTTTGTTCGGTTCTTTCTCACATTCGTTACCCAAACGTATTTCATTTCCCTCTTCATCTGTACGGCACTTTTCTCCGTATCCTATTTCCTGGAGATTTTCCGCCTTAATGCTTGAATTATCTTTATCAATCTCCTCGTGGAAATTCACCCATAGTTTTCCTTCCGGATCAAAAAGTCCCGGCTCAACATATTTTGAACGGGGTGAATCGGCTTCCATTCCGGCAATGATTTCCGGCACCTGAAAAACCGCGGTCCGGGTTTCGGTCAAATCAATGTCCCCTTCGCCGGGAAATGCGCGAGCAATAGTAATCTGATAAGCCGTGTCAAAATCCCAGAATTTTTTTCTTCCATGACGATCGGCAGCTCCATAAATTTCAAGTACGGATTTATCCAGAAATTCATTTGTTTTTTGCGAGGACTTATCATATACGCGACGGTGGCCATATTCTATTAGAAGCGGAACATTCTCGTTGTTTTTGGTCTTTACAACCCTGATTGCCGGCCCAGTTCTTTCCAAATCCGCCGGCTGGTTAAAACGGAGGCGTATCGGCTCGCTATAAAGCGTCACGCCATCATGATGGATTCTATCCCCTTCATATCTTAAAGGACGTGTAGTAAATTTATGCGCAAATCCGGGAACAGCCAAACCGTCCATGGATACGAATCCGTCTTTTACCTTTATGGTATAGCTGGTTGACCGGAACAGGCGCTTCTCCGGAATGAATTGCAAATTTCTCGTGGTAATCCATTTAAATTTGCCGGGGGTCGCAGGGGAAATCTCAATCGGAATGTCTTTTTCCGAAAGAACATCCAGGGTGGTAAGAGGAACCATGGGCCGGTTAAATACTATGGTTACAGCGGATTTTTCCGGAGCCTCGGAATCCGAGCGCGGAAATACAGAAATCACTCTTGGATCTTCATCCACGTAGAAATCTTTCTGCATCTTGGCTTCTCCATCCTCCAAAGCCACAGTATAATATTTTCCCAGTTCCAACTTTGACTTGGGATGGAATATCAATTCCCGGTCATCTTCCCCGTATATCCACTCCCCCTTAAGATCCGGCTCAAAGGAAATTTTATCCTTGGCCTCAGCCGTGCTGATGAAAATGCCGGTTGGCAAACTGATTGCAATAGCGGCGCTTTGCGAAATTTTATCCTGGACTAAAATAAAGGTCTGGCTATATTCACGCCTGGGCAGAAGATTTCGAGAGGGCACGCCAAAATAAATTAAAATACCGCCCACAGCCAAGAGGGCGGCCAGACCGGCGAATATCTCCCATCTTTTGATATTTTTCGGAAAACTGCCGGACGAGACGGACTCGGCAGAAAAATCAGGCGGTTGTGTTAATGATAAATTTAGCTCCTCCATAACAGCACTTTCCATTCTACTCCAAATCCGGCGGCTTTGTACGATACGCTATCCACAGAAATATTCTAATCAACATTTGCAGTTATTTTCCGCCTCCCCGCATTTTTTGCATTTTACCCGCAATTTTCCTCCTCCCGGGCATTCTTTCCAATGAAACGGGTCATAATGGCCCGAGGACTTGCCGCATTTCGGGCATTTCATACCCTCGCCTTCTCCCCCGCACCGGCTACAGTGTTTGCTTGAAATATGATGCTTTATGTGTTCATGCGCCATTACCTAATTATAGAGCGATAGAATTAAAATGGAAAGCGCCGGCATTAATATACTTATTTATCTTAATTTCACAGCTGAATCGTCTCGGCGGTTACGCTTCCGTCGGAATTGGCGACGCCGTTTACCGTTATACTTTTACCGACCTCAAGATCGCTTGAAGTTCCTTCAGCCGACTTTGAAATTTCCGTAGAATCGGAGAAAAATATAATCTTCGAGCCGCCGTCTCGGAGCTTGATGGTAACTGACTTGTCGTCTTTGGAGATGATTTCTCCGGAGGTAAATCCACCTCCGCCCCTTTGGCCGCCGCCCGCTCCGCCGCGAAATCCAGCTCCGCCATTTACACCAAGTTCCTGAAGCCGCTGTTGGCGTTCTTCAGAAGAAAGATTTTGTAAATCCGCGCGAGAGAATTGTCCACGGGGATTTCTGCTCTGGGCATATTTCATACCTCCGTAAAACGCGCCTCCGCCGACCACAACCACAACAGCCATAATACTCAATAATAATGTTTTATTCATTTTAACAAGCGTCCTGAGGATATATCAGAAGAATCTAAAGATCCTTCGCTATCGCTCAGAATGACTATTAGACAATTGGTATCTTATTCATAGCGAAGCGCTTCTATGGGATTGAGCGAAGCGGCTCTTCTTGCCGGGTAATATCCGAAAATAATTCCAATGGCCGCGGATACCCCGAAGGCAAGAAAAATTGACTGAATGGAAACGCTGGTGGCGATACCGGCAAACTGCGAAACCAGAAATGCCATAACCCAACCCAATCCTATGCCCGCCGCTCCGCCCAAAAACGTCAGCATCACCGCTTCCGTCAAAAACTGCGTGCCGATATCGCGGCGTTTCGCTCCGATCGCCTTACGCAGGCCTATTTCCCGCGTCCGCTCCGTTACGGTTGTAAGCATCATATTCATAATCCCTATTCCGCCGACAACCAGGGATATGCCCGCGATTGATGCCAGAAGAATCGTAAAAGTATTCGTAACCGCTGAAGCGGTTGCCACAATATCCGATTGATTCAGCACTTGGAAATCGGCAAGCTGGGGATTAGATATATTATGGCGCGATAATAACAAGCCCGAAATCTGCTGCTGAATAACAGACATGTCGTCCGGGCTTTGGGCTTGAATGCTAATGGCAGTCACATAAGTATCGCCCGCAAGAAATCGCTGGGCCGACGATAAAGGAACAAAAACCGTGTTATCTTGATTCAAAGGACCCGATCCGCCTTTTGATTTGGTAATGCCGATTATCTTAAAATCAACGCGGTTGATACGGATGGTTTGTCCGACCGGAGTTGTGCCTTCGCCGAAAAGATCATCTCGCGTGGTCGGACCCAAAACCGCCACCTTGGACAAACTCCGCACGTTCTGATCGGTAATAAATGAGCCGAAATCGATCTGGATATTGCGCACCTCCGGATATGCGCCAACCGTACCGACAACCTGCGTATTGGTATTTTTTCCTTTGGCGGTAATCTGGTATCTTCGGGATATTTCAGGCGCTACGGCCTTAGCCAGAATTATTTCTTTTTGAATGGCATCAGCGTCTTCCTGGGTAAGCGTTTGCGCCGATCCCCGGCCCGCGCTTACCGGACCGCCGCCCCTTTGAAAACCGGGAGAAACCAAAACAAGATTTGAGCCGATGGACTGAATGCTTGACTCAATTGTTCCCTGCGCGCCCTGGCCGATGGAAACCATGGCTATAACCGAACCGATGCCAATGACAATTCCAAGAATAGTAAGGCCGGACCTTATTTTATTTGCCGTCAAAGCCGAATATGTTTCCTGAAAAATATCAATTACCTTCATAATCATGGTTTGCCGTGCGGCGGTTATGATTTCTATTGTCTTCAACTATATTTCCGTCGCGGATAGTTATGATGCGTTCGGCGTGTTCGGCCACATAGGGCTCGTGCGTAATTAATACAATGGTCCGTCCCTGACGCGCGTGAAGATTCTGAAAAGTATCCAGCACGATCTCCCCGGTTTTGGTATCAAGATTTCCGGTCGGCTCATCCGCCAAAACCAATGAGGGATTATTAACCAGGGCCCGCGCAATGGCGACTCTTTGCATCATGCCTCCGCTAAGCTGATTGGGCAGATGGCGCCAAAATTTTTCCGGAAAAGCGGAGGAATTAAGGGCCGAAACAGCAATCTCCTCGCGTTTTTCTCTTTCTACGCCCGCATACATCAAAGGCAGGGCTACATTTCTAAGAACGGATGAACGCGGGAGAAGATTAAATGACTGGAACACAAAACCGATTTTGCGGTTACGAATATCCGCAAGCTCGTCATCCGAAAGTTTTGAAACATCATGCCCGTCAATCAGATATTCTCCGCCGGTCGGCGTATCCAGACACCCGATGATGTGCATCAAGGTTGATTTGCCTGATCCGGAGGGGCCCATAATAGCGACAAACTCGCCGTCTTTAATGGTAAAAGTCACGCAGGCAAGCGCGACTGTTTCAATCTCTCCGGTTTTGTATATTTTAGTAATATTTTTACACTCAATCATGGTTCAACAAGCTCACCACAAGTAGTAATTAATGAGGGACGCTTTGTCGGCCACCGCCACCTCCTCCTCCCGGAAGACCAGGAATCCTGAAGCCACCGCCTTGCTGTTGTGAAGTACTGGTAGTTTGAGAACTGATCGTATTTGTTACCACCGTGTCTCCTTCTTTAAGACCCGAGATTATTTCAGTGAACTCGTCGTTATATAAGCCGACTTCAACTTGCCGGCGCAAAGGCGTTTGGGTCAGCGCAATTCCTCCCTGACCTGTTTCTGGCAACGCAATATTTTCCTGCGGTATTTCCGCGAAACTTACGCCGTCCTGCAATTTGACGGCGGAGTTGGGAATCATAAGAATATCCGGTTTCGCCTCGGTGATAATATTTGCCGAAACGCTCATGGCGGGCTTCACGCGTTCGTCCTGGGTATCAAAAGCGATCTTTACCGCATATGAGACCACGCCCTGCGAAATCGTGCCAATCGCATCCACTTCAGCCGCCTGGCCAGTCAGGGTAAGGCCGGGAATTGCATCAATAGTCAAAGTTGTCTTCTGGCCCGCTTTCACCTTGGCAACATCAACTTCGTTTAAAGAAACCTCGGCGATTTTTTGTTTAGTGACAAGCGTCGCCACAGCCGCTCCAGCCGATGCCGAATCCCCTTTTTTCGCGTTGACTTTAGCGATAACGCCGGCAAATGGCGCCCGGACATAATGATCAGCCAGAGTTTGCTTTGCGGTTACGAGCGCATCTTTCCTCTGCTGAATGGTTATTTTTTTAGCGCGAATATCAAGGTTATCCGGACCGCTTTTTATTTTTTCCAATGACAAATTTTTTTCCTCAATAGACCTCTCGGAACTTACTATCGCTTCTTTTGAATTCTGAATGGTTCGTTGTATAGAAAGAAGGACCGATAAATGACTGTTGGTTTTGCCGGTATAAGTTGAAAGAGCGGCAAGATGCGTATCGGCAAAAGCGGCCGGCCTTAGGCCGCGCTCAATCAGTTTATCTTTATGAAACTGGATAAGATTGCTTGAGTTTTTTACGGCTTCGGCCGTATCTTTGGATGTATTGTAGGTTTCTGCCAGAAGCATTTCTATGGTTTGGCGATCCGAGAACCTGGAGGCTGATTTGTAATCAATGAAATTTTTATCATACGCCGCGCGCGCTTTTTGATAAGCAACAGCAGCGTCGTCTTTGTATTTCAAAATTTTCTCGTCATAACTTTTTATGGTATCGGCATAATAGGAGATGTTGGATTGCACGCCCGCAGAAAGATTTGTTCCGTAAAGAACATCTTGCAGGCCGACCATTATATCGGGAAGTTCCAGAAAAGCATTGGCAATATCATTAAAACCGTCCTCATAGGCCTTTTTAAGATCATCTTCGGCTTTTTGCTTTGATTCCCGGGCCTGGATCAACGAATTCTCCGCCTGCAGTAAAGTAAGCTCATCTAATGGTTCAAGCAGTCGGTCCAATTCAAGCCGGGCGGTCTCCAAACCCGTCTCGGCGTCACGCACCGCGCGCTCCGCATCGCGGGCATCTATGGCCGCCAAAAGCGCGCCTTCGGCCGCTTCCTGTCCGGATGTTACATACACGCTCATGATCTCACCGCTAACTTTAGGTTTAATGTCCGCCTGATTGGATGCCAAAATTTGTCCGGAACCGGAAACCGAAATAATAAGCGTGCCTTTTTTAACTGGAGCCAGAACATACTTGATTTCTTCCGCAGAAGAAAAATATTTCGTGTATCCGTAATATCCGCCGAAGGCAATGATAATAATAATTATTCCCGCGGAAAATTTATACAGCATGAATTGTTTTAAAAAGTTAGAAAACATGAATTAAAAGAAGCTGCGAAAACGCGGCCGCATAGGCAATTTGATTCCGTCTTCGCTAAAAATACGGATGAGTTTGGCCTCAATCTGTCCCTCGCTGTTGGGAGAACCGATGATTACTACTCGGTCGCCGACCTTCAGGCCGTTATTCACCGTTTCCATGCCATTTTTAATGATGGTGTCCGCCGTGGTCACAATTATTTTTTCAACATCGCCGCGGCCTTTAATCACAAAACTCTCTTGCCCTGAACTTGCCTGCGGTAAGCTTGTCGAATCCGTCGAGGATTTTAGTTCAATAATTTCTCCGAATGCGCCATGCGCCTCGATAAATTCGCCGCGCGGAATTTTCTTCCAGTCGCCCCCCATGAACCCGCCACGCGGTCCGGCGAAATTCTTATGATAATTCTCGGCCCACCGGTAAGAATATCCGGCCTTGAGCGTGCCGACTTTTACCCCTGCGCCAAAGACCAAAACAAGCGCCACAAAACTGGCAAGCCCGATAATGACCCATCTAAAAACATCGCGATTTTTCAATATTTTTTTAATTGCTTCCAACATATTTTTTAAATTTAACTTAAAGCGCCATACAGAAAATATCCGACCAGCAATCTCTTTTTATTCACCCCGTTAGAAATTAACTCATTTTATTTATGACCTCCGTAACTATGCGCTTATCTTTTCCAGAAAAGAACATTTATCAGATAAACATTTCTAACGGGGTAAAGAAACAAACGAAGGGTGAATACGGCCAGTATCATATTGACGGTAAAGATAGCGATGCCCATAACCGGCAATGATTCAGCGATAGCCAAACCGAAATCTTGCCAGGATGCGAATAACGCGCCGAGATCGCTTAAGGCGACCCCAACAAATTGAAGCATTCCAGAATCCTGTATTTGACCCGCAAAAAGTGTCCAGGAGAAAGGCGTGGCCGTAAACGATATAACCAAAAGAGCCAGAAATCCAAACGCCAATTTTCTCGTCCGCCGCAGTTCTTGTTCACGCTTAATTGCAAGGATAATCCTATCAAAAAGACCTGTCGACGACTCCAGGTCTAAAAAATAAGGCGATTTTTTAGCTCTTCGCTCCATATATATATATACGTATAAAGAGCGCATTTTGGTGCGCTCTTTATAATCTATGATACGAAGGAGAACTTATTCTTGGTGCAAGGGCGAATCAATTAAAATATTTTTTAGCATCAAAAGCGCGCGGCGATAACGCGATTTTACGGTGTGGAGCGGCTCGCCCAATTTTTGGGAAATTTCCCGAAAAGTCAATTCTTCCGCGCGCAAAGAAAGCACCGCGCGGTATTTGGCAGAAAGACCGGAAATGGCGCGCCGCAGCAAAGAATTAAGATTTTTGCGTTCAAACTCCTCCGGAGGCAGTAAAGATAAATCAATGATGTTCTCGGCTAATTTATTAATCCCCTCTTCATTTTCAAACTCAACAAACAGAATTTCTTTAATCTTTCGCAAAAAATCAATACAGGCGTTCCGGGTAATGCTTAAAACCCATGCCCGGAAACTTTTATCCGCGTCAAATTTACGCAAATTTCGCCAAACCCGGACAAATACTTCCTGAGTGATGTCTTCGGCGTCCGGCCTGTTCCCGACAAACCGCATAGCCAATCCATAAACCGGACGCATATGCCGCTTAATTAAAATATCCAGAGACTCTGGATCTCCGTTAAGATACGATAAAACAAGTTCTTGATCCGGCTTATACATAAATTAATCTGTAGGAACTAGTCGCGTTGTTCACAGTTCCTGCGGATAAAAATAATTGATAAGTTGTTCCATTGGAGTACGATTGTTGATGCCTTTATGCGGT
>LCKU01000012.1:0-12403 GCA_001001625.1 Parcubacteria group bacterium GW2011_GWA2_45_30
ACCTTCATCTCTCCGGTATCGCTCGGAGCGGAAGCGTAGAAATAATACGCCAGTGCAATAACTATGACTGCCGCCGCAATCACCACCCAAAGCAACATATTCTTTGATTCAGGCGCCGGAAGCATTTGCGGACTCCCGGACGATGGCTGGCCGGATGCTGGCAAATTTGTTTGATCTCCATTCATAATACGCGAACAGCGCGAACAGTTATTCTTCGCGAACAGCGCGAACAGAACTGTTAGTGCTGTTCGTTACTGTTCGTGCTGTTAGTGATTTAATCTACGGTTCCGTTGAAGTAGCATTACCTCCCCCCAGACCTTTGGTTGAACGCACCACATCTACGAGCGCCCGGTGCGCAACTTTTACTTTCTCGGCAACGCCGTATACAAGTTCCCTGACTTTGGCAAATGACTTCTTAAAATCCGGATCGCTGACCGCCGCGGCGTATTGCGCCTTGGCATCCTCCAGCGCGTTTTGCGCATCATCAATGGCGGTCTCGGCCTTATCCAACTTGGTGCGAAGCGCTGCGACATCTTTACCATTTTCTTCGGCTTTATCCAAACGCTTACCAATACGCTCGGCAAAATTATTCAGACGGTCAAGCGCATTTTCAAATTTTTTCAGCATGCGGTCAAAAAACGCCTCTATCCTCTCGGCTCGCTTTTCGCCAAGTTTCTTTTTTAATTCTTCGCGGCGCTCTTGGGCTTTTTCGCGGAACTCCTCGCGCATACCTTTTACTTCTTCATGAAATGTTTCGCGCTTGTCGCGAATTTCACTCCGCATCGTTTCGCGCTTTTCCCGCATCTCCTCGGTCAGCTTGCCTTTTTTCTCCATCATCTCCGTTTTCATGGCGTCCCGTTTTTGACGGATATCCTGCATCATGTTCTGACGCTTATCCGTGACGTCTTGGCGCATATCCTGACGCTTTTGCTGAATGTCTTGACGCGTATCGCGCTTTTGGTCACGCAAGGTTTGGGCTGAGACCAAAATCGGCAAAAGGAATAACAGGACAAGAGAACTTCCTATAATTAATACCTGTTTTTTATTCATACTAAAATTGTTAAATTATGAGTAAAAATATGTTTTCGACCCTTTTTAGATTATTGCATAAAAATCAGTGAGTCGCAAAACGCTTATCCACAATTGATTTTTAAAGAGAAATCACCTCCTCCCACGGCAATCCCGGCTTGCCGAAATGGCCATAAGCCGCGGTTGATAAATAAATCGGCCGACGCAAATTCAGACGCTCAATTATGGCTTGCGGACGGAAATCGAATTTTTCGGAGACCATTCTTCCCAAATCCTGGCCGTCGCTGGTCTCGGCATGCACCATTAAGGGCTCGGCCCGTCCAATGGCGTATGCCACCGAAATTGTGCAATCGCGAGCCAAACCGTTGGCCACGATATTTTTAGCGGCAAAGCGCGCCATATAGGCGGCCGAGCGATCCACTTTAGTCGGATCTTTTCCGGAGAATGCGCCGCCGCCATGCGGAATCAAACCGCCATAAGTATCCACCATAATTTTCCTGCCGGTAAGTCCGGTGTCTGCCGTAAATCCGCCGATGATAAATTTTCCGGTGGGATTTACCAAAATTTCTATTCCGCCAACATCGCCAATAACCGGCGCAATAAGTTTTTGCGTAAGAATTTTTTTAATATCCTCCTGCGCAATATTTTCTATATGCTGTGCTGAAATTAACACGGCCCCAATCCTCCCATCTTGTACTGTAATCTGCGCTTTGCCGTCCGGACATAACCAGGAACATTCCGCATCATTTCGGCGCAAGTCCTCAAGGCCTTTGGTAAGTTTATGAACCAGCGCCACAGCCCGCGGAAGAAATTCCGGGGTTTCTATGGTTGCATAGCCATACATAATACCCTGATCTCCCGCTCCTCCGCTATCAACTCCCTGCGCAATATCCGGGGACTGACGCGCGATATTTGTTACAATTTTCAAATTATCGTCATAACCGATATCGCGGTAAAGTTTTTGCGCTATTTCCCCGGCATCCACTTCTACTTCAGATGTTACCTCTCCGCCCACGACCAAAAGCCCGTGCGAACCGAAACTTTCCACGGCTACGCGCGAGCGCGAATCGCGCTCCAAATACGCGTCCAAAACCGCGTCCGAGATTTGATCGCACACTTTATCCGGATGTCCGGAAGTTACGCTTTCTACCGTATACGTTTTGTGATTCATATAATTTAAATTCCCTCAACTAAGAGGGATCGATAAACCAAAGCTTATCTTTCCCGCTTATGCGTTAACGGGTTGGATGGAGCACCACGTTCAGTTACCAATAAATAGTTACGGGCAACTAAACTGGTTGCTAACCGGATCAATGAGCCAATACTCTCCCCGGCTTTCTTGATAATTTATTATATTTTTCAATTATTCCTATGATACATGGAACGCTAAAAAGAGCAAGAAAGTTTTCCACAGAATAATTATTTCTGCAGAAGTTCGTTTATAAGCGCACGGGTTTTAACTCCCACAAAACCAACCGGTTCAAGACCATGGGCTGTTTGAATTTTCTTTACCGCCCCCTCCGTCACTTTTCCATAAAACCCGGTTACCGGGCCATCATCGAAAATTCCCCACCCTCCTTTTCGCAAAAATTCCTGCAAAATTTTTACCTCTCCTCCGCCATTGAATAAATGGGGAATATAAAAATACCGCAAACAATTAGCCGAAATGTGAATAAAATAGTTTTCATGCGTATGCGAGAATCTTTAGTCGAATTTTTACTGCCTAACAATAATCGGCTCAATTATGTCGTCCCCGCCGTAGGTGTTCTGCCCGATACCGTCCGGGCCGAATGAACCCACCACCGCGGCCCAACGCTCGCCCACGCCCGGATCAATGTCATAATCAGGATCAAAAAAATAATCATGCCCCCAGGGGTCATTTACTATAGCCGAAATATACGGACCGCTCCAATTATTATAATTTCCATCTGTCGCAATAAGTCCGGCCGAGGGCGCGCTTAAATCCCACACTTCATTTCCGCTCGCACCGCTCCCCACCTGATCCACCGGATTATGCCCGGACCATTCATTGGCATCATTTTCAAGCAAAGTTAAGGCCTTGCGAATTTGATTCACGTCTCCGCGAGCTTTAACCAGCCGCGCCGATTCCTTGGCGCGATACAATTGAAACATAATAATTGACGCTAAAATGCCGATCACAGCCATGACCACAAGCATTTCAATCAGCGTGAAACCGGCTTTATACCTTTTTTTATCTTTTATCTTTTGACTTTTATCCTGAATTATCATGCTTTCTTTAGCATACCATCAAATGTAATCCGCGCATAATCAGCCACATTGATGCCTTTTAGCGCATATATCTGATTGGCCGAGAAAATTTTTTTATCCGCCGGATTTAAGTCCAGCCATAAAATCGCCTCATCAATTTTTTCCCAACTTCGCGCCTCTATTTCAAGATACGGCTCAAGTTCCGGAAATGTATCAATATCAAACTCCACTTCGTCTTTTACCCAGCGAATTCGTTTATTTTCCGCGTAATGTTTTTCTACAAATCCGATCCTAACGAGCAAAAGCGCAGTTTTATCAAAATCATCCACAATAATTTCTACCTCCTCCATGCCGTCATCCGATTCGCTCCCGTCATGCGACTTTATGCCAAGGCGCTGTTTGAAACTCAAAGTGATTCTGTCGCCCTCATCTCTTAATCGAAGCCAGGCACCCTGCTTATCAAGGCGCCAGTCCGGATAATCAAAAACGCGCCGCCGATAAAAATATTCACCGGATTTTTTTGCTCCAATATCCGCAAATTTTTTCTGAATCGCCTCCGGATCAATATTTAAAAATTTAACCTCAATTTCTTCCATGATGTTTCAAATCCGATTCGTCTCACGGATAATTGACAAATTTATTTTAATTTAATAAGCTTACGCTTAGAACCTAAACAAACTGGGGGATGGAAAAATGATAGGAAAAGGGGCATTTTTCAATACAATGGCTGATTTTGGCGAAGTCGTGACTAAGCATCCGCACAAGACTTTCGCTTTCATAATTGTCCTAGTTCTTATTCTCGCTTCTCTGGCTAGACTTTTTACCTGACTAAAATACTGGAGGACACCATAAGGATCAAAGGTATAGCATACATAACAACTATTCTTACTGCATTTATCGCCTTTGTATGTCTTGTGGCCGCGTCGGACCTTTATCTTTCGACCGCAACCGTTGACTCTCTGCTCTCATGGGACTTGATAACCGATTCCGATCGTTCCACTTTTGGCCTCCTCATCTCTCTTCTGCTAATCTTACCGTCCTATTTTTTTTGGCTTGCCACTCTCGCCGTTTCATATTCTTTCATCTGTGAAAAGCTTAATGTGCCTCTAAAGTATTGCCCTTTTTAAACCAGCTTTCTCATAAAGATAGTCAAGGCGTTTTCTCAACGAAACGCCTCTTTTTTTGTCCTCTACGAACCATGGCACTTTTATTACTCATCCCATAACAGAACTTATCATGGGGGGATTATTTTTACTTATATTTACTGGCTTTTTCGACATATTTTCATAAAATGCTCTATCCGCCCTTGCGCCTATTTAGCCATTTTATAGAAAATGTCATGGGGGGGCTTGCCTATTATTTTCTAATATGCTTTACTATACGCAGAACCAATTTTACAGAGTGTGTTCATGAGCGCATCAGACAGATGGGGTACTTACAAAACACCGTGTCCCAAATGTGGCGGCGAAGTAGAATATTGGTACTTCGGGTCCGATTGTCGTGGTAATCCTAGCTCTGGCGGCATTCAATGCAAGAAATGCGGAAAAAAGTTCACAAGTAAAGAATGGGGAGATAAAAAATAAATTATCTCGCATATGGGTCCTCTGGGCCCATTTTCTTTACTTTTATGCCCCATGACACTTCTTATATTTCTTCCCCGAGCCGCACGGGCAGGGGTCATTTCGGCCAATCTGGTGATTGACGGCTTCCGGCTTTTTGCTCCCGACTTCCGGCGATGAATTACCAAAAGCCTGTTGCGGATAATTATCTACAGCCGGTCTTCGCTCCTCCACTTTGCGCGGTGTTTCTCCACGGATAGAAACCGCACCGACTTTAAAAATCGTGTGGACTATTTCACTGCGAATTGCGGCCTGAAGCTCGCGGAAAAGCCGCGCGCCTTCGTTTTTATACTCCACCAAGGGGTCGCGCTGGCCATAGGCGCGCAAACGAACCGAGTCGCGCAAATGCTCCATCTGATCCAGCTGATCCATCCACAAAATATCAATGGACCGAAGCGCGACCGCGCGCGCCGTATTTTGCATTTCATTTTCTCCCATTCTTTCTTCGAGATTCTCATATTCTTTCTGCATTAGGCCGGCAATATATTCTTTTATTTTTTTTCGCTTTTCGTCGCCGTAAATCGGCTCCGCAGAAATTTCCCGTATTTTTTGATGCACCGCGTCAGGCACCTGAACAATCGTTTTTACCCCCTCAAAAATCTCCTCAAGATTCCAATCGTCAATCTGATCGGCCGAGGTATGAAATTCCACTAATTTTGAGATTTCTTCCTCCACCATCGCAAAAAGCCGCTCGCGTAAGCTTGTAATTTCTATTTCTTCCTTTTTAGAATTTTGAATTTTGATGTTGTTTCGGATTTCGAATTTCGGATTTCGGATTTCGCTTGAAAAGAGTATGTCTTTCCGCAATTTATAAATTGCGTCACGTTGTTTGTTTAAAACATCATCAAATTCCAAAACATGCTTGCGCGCGTCAAAATGAAACCCTTCAATTTTTTCCTGCGCCGCTTCAATGGCACGCGACACCATGCGATTTTCAATCGGCTGATCTTCCGGAATTCCAAGCGTTTCCATCATGCGCCGCACCCGCTCCGCGCCAAAAATCCGCATCAACTCGTCTTCCATGGACACAAAAAATTGGGAAACTCCGGAATCCCCCTGGCGTCCGGCGCGGCCGCGCAGCTGATTATCAATCCGGCGGGCTTCATGCCGCTCGGTGCCAATAACACATAAACCGCCAACACCTCTAACCTCCTCGGCCTCTTTTGAATCGAAAGTGGATCCGCCCATGCTTCGACGCTGTTCAGCATCTTCGGAAACCTGTGGATTCCCTCCGAGAATAATGTCTACACCGCGGCCCGCCATATTAGTGGCAATGGTAACGGCGCCCTTGCGTCCGGCTTGCGCAATAATCAGCGCTTCCCGCTCATGGTTTTTGGCGTTTAGGACCTCGTGCGGCACGCCCTCAACTTCAAGCATTTTAGCCAAACGCTCGTTTTTTTCAATGGAAACCGTGCCGACCAGCACCGGTTGTCCTCGGCCATGCCTTTCTTTTACCTCGCGCACCACGGCTTGAAATTTACCGCGTTCAGTCCGAAACACCAAATCCGGAAGATTCTCGCGTATCATAGGGCGATGCGTGGGTATGGATATGACGTCAAGCTTATATACTTTGTGAAATTCCTCAGCCGAGGTCTGGGCGGTTCCGGTCATGCCGCCGAGTTTTTTGTACATGCGAAAATAATTCTGGAAAGTGATGGTGGCGAGGGTCCGCGATTCCTGCTCAACCCGCACGCCTTCTTTGGCCTCCACCGCCTGATGCAAACCCTCGGACCATCGGCGGCCGGGCATAAGGCGCCCGGTAAATTCATCCACAATTGTGACTTTGCCGTCTTTCACCACATAATCGCGGTCACGCATAAAAAGGGCCTGGGCCCGCAAGGCCTGTTCCAGATGATGTACAAAACGAATTCCTTTTTCCTCATAGATATTGCCGAGTCCGAGCATCTGCTCGACTTTATCTATCCCCGCTTCAGTGATGGAAACCGCGCGCAATTTTTCATCCACATTGTAATCCAGATTTTCTTTCAAACGCGGCACGATTTTAGAAAATACGCGATAGAGTTCCGCGGAGTCCGTATCGGGCGCGGAAATTATCAAAGGTGTTCGCGCCTCATCAATCAAAATTGAATCCACCTCATCCACAATGGCATAATGATGCTGTTTTTGCCGGAGCGATTCAGGGGTATATTCCAAATTGTCGCGCAAATAATCAAATCCGAACTCGTTGTTAGTGCCATAGGTAATGTTGGCGGCATAGGCCTCGTGCCTCGCACAGGGACGAAAATGCGCCAGCCGCGGATCACCATGTTGTTGTGAATCTTGAAAATCAGGATCATAAATTCCGGAAAATTCGTGCGCAAGGATTCCGACCGATACCCCAAGCGCGTGATACACCGGCCCCATCCAGCCCGCACCCACGCGCGAGAGATAATCATTCGGTGTGACCAAATGCGCGCCCTTGCCGTCAAGTGAATTCAGATATAATGGGAGAGTGGCAACGAGCGTCTTTCCTTCACCGGTCTTCATCTCGGCAATTTTTCCCTCATGCAATACCATGCCACCAATCAACTGCACGTCAAAATGCCGCTGGTTAAGCGTACGCTTGGCCGCCTCGCGCGCCGCGGCAAAGGCCTCGGGCAAAATATCATCCAAATTCTCCAGGGATCCGATCCCTGTTACAGGGATCGGATCCCTGTTTATTCCAAGACGCCGCCTAAATTCAACCGTAAGATTCTTAAGTCCCTCATCCGACATTTTTTCAAATTCATTTTCGTAGGCGTTAATCTCATCAACTAACGGCTGAAGTGATTTTACATATTTTTCATTAGCATCCCCGAAAATTTTTCCAAGTATTGACATAAACCCCATTATATACGGAATTTAATAAAATAAAAAGACCTGCTTCAAGCAGGCTAAAATTAAAGTTTTTGATGATATTTTTGTAGAAAAACTTCGCTAATTTGCGCCAAAACGAATTTCTTGGGCTCGAATTTAACGAGGTTATAAAGAAATTTAATATCCCGTTTGCGATGCGCCCGTAAAAATTTTCGGACTTCCGGACCCCAAACTTTTTCTCTTATATTCTTTTGGATCCGCTTTTTCTGTTCAAGCGACAAACGAAACGCGCGGCTTGCCATAAAATTGTCCTTTCCATTTTAATATAACGAACTAATTTCATACTACCCGAATGAACCTCCGACTTGCAAGCAGGTTTGTATCATAGGTATCTTCTCGACTTCGCCGCGCTCAATGCGGCTTCGCTCGAAGAATATTGTTCAATCCTGTCAAAACTTTCGCGGGGTTGACTTAATAATAACGTTTTGCTATAAATTTAGCGTGTTCTTTGACACGACAGGCATGCCTTCTCCCTGTAGAAGCAGAGGGTTGGTTTTCTCCCGCGCGTCGGGATACAAATGACAGCGAACTCCGCTGTAGAAGGAGAAAATGTTATGCAAACCAATATCGGTAAAGTCGCCGTAACCATAGAACAACCGGCGATTGAGGTGCCGTTTTACAAAACAGAAAACAGCCTCATCTGCACGATCATGAGTAATGGTCATCCCTTAGGCAAGCGGCTGGACAAAAAAAGCAGGAAAGGAGACATTGAGATTGAAATTTATGCCCCTTACGAGACCGCCTGTTTCATCCGCCGACACCCAAACGAACCTAACGGTATAGGCAACAGATTGGACTACCAGCTATATGGCATACCATCTCTGACTGGAGAATTCACCATAAACCAGAAACTTACCATTGCCAACATCTTTGCGCAGAAACAAAGGATTAATGACAAGTTGAGTACATTGATGTTACCGGCCTTGCGCTACTTTAAGCTGAACGACTATAATTCGGGACGCCCTTTTTTTGGGTCAAATAGGGATCCGATCCTCGGCATATCTGAAACCGCCTACAGTCATATCAAGGTCATTGATTGCACCAACTACAAAGATAGAACTGGCATGCCCGATCTGCATACTCACAGGGAACAATTTCATATCAGATACTGCGACAAGGCCTTTTCATTTATTCTCACACCCATCAGTGCCGGACCATTTTACCGCGAACACAAAACCGGGGAATTTATTCCCTGGGACGGACCGTCATGCACACAGTATGAGCTTGAGATGAATAATTTATATAAGGATCTGGAGCACGAAGGGAAAATGTATTTCCACGCTTCCGTAGCTAAAGGCGGTGAATTTGAAAAACGCTGCTTTCCTTCTGAAATGCAAAAATTCCACATACAGTGTGGGGAGTTTGATCTTTTTGAACTTTACGATATAGATGAAGCCCTGCTGTTCCTTGAAGTTATTTCTCCATTTTTAGTGGGCGAAAAGCCGCGGTATTACTGGACGCTAGCGCTCGTCAGAAACCAGAAACACGAAGACGACTTACAGAGAATTTTCCTGAACCGACTCTGCTGGCTAAGAAAGCAAAAGTAAAAAAGACGGCGATTGCCGTCTATTTTAATTATCGCAGTATCTGTATACCGCGTGTGCAACATGTGCAACACTGTGCAACACTCGGTGTTGCACACTATTAAGAGGTCGGACTTCCTGAATTAATACCGCTATTCAAAGTTCCGGATTGATCTTCGTAATCCGCGAAGACCGCGGCGGCGAATACCGTGGTCCAAAGCCCGTCTTTGTTGCCGATGGCGGATTGGGTAATGTTTGACGTGCGGACAATTTTTTCCGACATCTTAAAAATCTGTTCTTTTTCATCCCAAGCCGTATCCGAATCAAATTCAATACCCAAGGTGGTTGCCAACATGCTGGCTGCCAAATCCTCGGCATAATCCCCGGCTTTTTCTTCGGTTTCGCCAAACGAATGGTGCTCGGAAAGATAACCATGCTGTTCCGGGTCTGCCGGAATCGCACAACCAACGGATGCGGCAATTAAACGATTCGGCTCATTGCTTGATTCACGATCATACACGCAAAAAACAATCTCCCCTGGTTTTAAAAGTTTCAAACCCTCTTCTTTGGAAACACGCTTAGCTCCAGGCGGATAAATGCTGGAAACCAAAACAAGATTGCAGTGCGCAATGCCCGCGTCCCGCAAGGCCAGCTCAAAAGAGGCCAGCTTTTCTTTATGCACGCCGACGCCTTTGGTGAAAAAAATATTGGTTGGAACCAAATTCATATTCGCTATAGCGGTTTTCGGCAATATGATTTTGAAACACCTTTGCTCGCATTGCTGCACAAAATTTTCCAGAACTCCGATTCGTACAAAAACAGTCGCTTCGTACCACGCATTTTTTAACGGGCTTCGGCCATTCCTGCGATGGCCTGCAGGGTCGGCGAAACGGTCCGATTGAAATCGGACACCAAGCCGTTTCGTCTCCCATCGTTAAAAAATGCGGGGTACTCGCTCACCTACAGTTATTCCGAATCTGCGTTAATGGAAAATTTAAGCAGTCAATGCTCGCTTGAGAGATTCTAAAAAATCATATTGCCTAAACCGCATGTATGCTCACTTTAGGATTTTCTGAATGTATCCGCCTTTGGCGGAACGATTTAAATTTTTATTTATTTTTGAATTTATATTTACTCCTTTAAATTCCTGCTACCGCGCCTGATTCGCGCCGAGCGGGCCAAATGCATTTCTTTTTTAACGCGGCGGGCGCCGCGGCGCTCCACGGCCTGGCGCTTTCCCTTAAAATGCATCAATTCGCCCTCAATTTCGTCTTTTAGAAGATCAATTGCGGTCCGCGGGTCTTGATCGTCCGCCACGGCCCGCAAAAGTTTACTGCCGATCCGCAAATTCACCTCGGCATGATACACCTTACCCTTACGGTGATGTTCAGTGGTTCGCGAAATTCCAACTTCAAGGATAGGCAAGTCCGATTCTGCCGCTTTTTTCATGCGCAGTTCTACTGGCCGGATGATTTTTTCTTCAATGTAAATTCGCAGCGCCGGAGTTAAAACCAAATTTTTTGCATAAATTTTGTAGCGCATAGTATTCTGTTTAATCTAACAAAAAAAATCCACAGAATCAACTGTGGATAACTTACTTAAAACCCCACATATTGAATTTCTTCCTCCAGCATCACCCCGAACTTTCGCATCACCGCATCTTTAACAATAGATATAAGAGTCAAAACATCTTCGGTCTTGGCGTTACCTAAATTCACGATGAAATTGGCGTGCTTTGGGGAAATTACGGCGTTTCCAACCCGCTCTCCTTTAAGCCCGGCCGTTTCAATAAAAAATCCGGCGGAAATAAAACCCCGGCGGTTCTCAAAAACCCAACTTGAATTTTCATGTTTTTTATGCCACCACGGAATACGGTTACCCAATTTTTTCAAAATTTCTTCGGACAATGGGACTCCTTTGAATATGCTTCCGGCGGACGACTCGCCAATCGGCTGCTCGCCAATGCGCTCCGCACTTTTTTGTCTAATTATCTCCAAAAGCTCCCCGGTATGCGCCGGGTCTTCCTGTTTTAATTTTAAAACAGCGGAAAGTATAATCCATTCTGGATGTTTTTTGAAAATTGATTCTCGGTAATCAAATTCACAGTTTGTGGCTTGTAACTTATAGTTTGTAGTTTTTTTAACATCAAAAATGTTTACACTTTCAACAACGTCTTTTATCTCTCCTCCGAAACATCCGGCATTTCCACGCACTGCTCCTCCCACCGTTCCCGGCACCCCTGCCCCCCATTCAAGTCCCGAGAGTCCGGCTTTGGCGGTTTCTATAGCCAGACGCGGCATCATAATACCGGCATCAACAGTAACCGCCGAACCATTGATTCTAAGCCCGCCACCGATAATGTGAATCACCAAGCCGTCAAATCCTTTATCGCTCACCAAAATGTTGGATCCGGCGCCTAAAATAAAAACCGTCGCATGATTTTTTGCGGCAGAGTCAAGCGCCTCTTTCATTTCCCGTTCATTCCTTACCTCGGCAAAAAATCGGGCGGGTCCCCCGATTTTATACACAGTGTATGGCGCAAGAATAATATTATGCCGCAAGTCGCTCATGGCCGCTTTCTTTTTTTCTTTTCTCTTCAATCTCGTCCCACATCTCTATATCTTCCATATTGCCAAATCCAAAATTAAGACGTTTCTGGGCCAAAGACAATTCGGTCATCTTCTTTTCCAACACCGCATGACGGCGACTTCCCAGGTCATTATTTTTTTCAATTGATTCCATAATTTTAAATAAATCCTCCCATCCAGATCGTCCGAAAACTATATTTTTACTGCCAGAGTTTGTTGAAGGCCTACATATTTTAGACAAATCGGGAACAACTCATTTGCTTGCCCCGCACTAAATTTCGACTTTATGCTATAAAGGCACGAGAAGGGTTTAACTCCAACTCATCCCGTTAGAGATGTGGCTTCAATACAAAACCCTTGCTTGGCTCATGCCTACAAAGTTATATCATTACAAAATTACATCTCGCGATATAAATCTCTAACGGGACTCATTTGTCCTAAGCTTGCCCTCCCACCTTTAAAATCCCGGAAGGGCCATGAAGGGTTTAACTCCAACTCATTTGTCCTAAGTGAGTGCCTGCTTCATGACCCATCTAGAAAAAGGTGGGAGGGTGAAAGT
>LCKU01000012.1:12420-21694 GCA_001001625.1 Parcubacteria group bacterium GW2011_GWA2_45_30
TATTTCGTAAGATTCTGGCAACCGGTTTTAGTAACCTGCACCAAATCCTCAATACGAACGCCGAGCTTCTTTTCCGGATAATAGAGGCCGGGTTCCACCGAAACCACTAATCCCTCGGAAAGTATATAACTTTGCTCATTTATATGCGCAGGCGGCTCATGGCAAAGAAGACCGAGTCCGTGGCCTGTGCCATGGATAAACCCGCGGTCTTTGGCTAGATCGGTTTTGAAACCATTCTCCGCAAACCTTTTTTCAATTGCCGTATGAATATCTCTTCCATCGCGTCCCGCCTGGACCATAGAAATTCCCAGCTCTTGCTCTTCCAGCACGGCCGTGTACATCTTTATAAAAAATGGCAATGGTTCCCCCTTCACAAATGTCCGCGTCATATCGGAAAAATAACCGGTCTTCCGGGAATACGGATAAATATCGAATATAATTGAGGTATGCGCCCGCAACTGCCCCTCACCCACATGATGCGGAATCGCGGATTGAAACCCGGAAGAAACAATTGTATCATAAGACGCACAACCGCGCTTAAAAAGTTCAAACTCAATAAAGGAGCGTATTTCTTCAGATGTCAGCGCCTTGCCCTTTTCAAAAATAAAACCCCGCAGAATGCTGGCGCGACGCAGCCGTTCATACACTAGACCCAATACCTCTTCCATGTGGCTCTGCACCTTAAGGATACTGCCGATCTCTCCTCTTGTTTTTACGATGCGATTTTCAAACCAGGGCAACGCGCCCGCGCGGATTAGAATCCCAGCTTTACGCAGATGTTCCACAACTTCAATCGGAGTGAGCGGATGAACCTCCAAGGTCCTCATGCCGCGCTCTTTAAGCAAATACTTTATGACCGGCGACCACGCTCGCTCCCCAATTTTTTTGAAATATGATTCCGCGTTAAGAACTGTGCAATTTTTTGCCTCCAATTTTGCTCGGGTAAACTCAAGGGAACCGACAAGCAAAAATCGCTTCCAACGTCCGTTTTCGTGCTCAAATTCAAGCAAAAAATGCGGATCAGGAAACTGCATGCGCACAAGCCAAAAAAGGTCCATATTGATGGTTTCGGCCATATAAGTAGCGCCATAAATAAGCCGTGCACGTTTTATTGACATATTATTTCCTTTGCCATAAAAGCAAGATCCCCCTTGTGGGGGGTCTTGCCGGACAAATGGAGTTTTCAGAAGTCACTCCTGAAAACACTCACATGTTCTATTTGTAGCAAATTGGGGTAAAAAAGTCAACCCCGTTAGAGATTTGGTTATCCACACTGTACATGCGCAACAAAAAAATACCCAAACCGCATTTCATAAATATTACAGTGATCTTTCATCTCTAACGGGGTCAAGAGGGTTTATCAACAGCCTGATAAAAAAATGCAACACCAAGGTATTGCATATAGCTGCTAAATGGAGCCGGCATAGTGCGCGTTGGTGTAAAAACGCAGGGCATCTTCAATCTTACTTGAAACATCCTGCAATTCATACCGGTGCAGACACTCGCGCCGAAACGGAAAAGGCGCCCAAACCACCTGAACTGCATTGCCAAGACCCTTACAGCATCTTTCAACCAAAGTGTTGACCACTTTTCTTCCCACGACAACCATGATATCAGGAGAAATTCCGTCAATCAAACCGCATAAGGGCTTTTTAATATAGGCGGGATGATCACTTACAAAGTAACTGGCGGGATGTGAAAATACCTGAATATCCTCAAAGGCATACACGAACAGCTCATATATGTTCGCCACTCTCTCTTTAAGCGCCGGAAAAGAAATAATTTTATGCGCCTCCCGGATAAGCCAGAGACGGTTATCTTCATATTCTTTGGGAGAGGACCAAAAACTTCTTTCCCGATAAGACGGGGGATTGTCATAAATAATCAGAAGATTGGGTTGCATCGCTATCTCCATTGCCCTGAAAGGTCTATTAAATATGAGAGAGTACTAATTTCAAAAATAAACCATTTCCTTAACCAAAGCAAGCCAAAAGGCGTTACATAAAGCAAGATGTTTATGCAAAAAAAGAAAATATTGTACGTTATAACGAAATCAGTATGGGGCGGGGCGCAGCGCTATGTTTTTGACCTGGCCACTGAATTGCCCAGAGACAAATTTGAAGTTGTAGCGGCAAGCGGCGGATCAGGACCCTTAATAACAAAACTCCATAGCGCGGGAATTCGCACTATTGATATTCCGGCATTCCAACGCGATATCCATGTCATAAAAGAACTGCAAACATTCTGGCAATTGTTTAAATTGTTTAGACAAGAAAAACCGGACATAATCCATCTGAACAGTTCCAAGGCCGGGGGACTTGGCGCGTTGGCCGCATTTTTTTATAATTTTCTACAAACTACAAACTACAAGCTACAAGCTACGGTATTATTCACCGTCCATGGCTGGGGATTTAACGAATCGCGTACCGGGTGGCAAAAATTTTTAATAAAACTTGCGACCCGAATTTCGGCTGCGTTCCAAAATAAAATTATTCTTATAAACAACGCCGACTATAAAGCAGCCCGAACATTTATTCCGGAGCGCAAGCTCTGGCTGATACCCAATGGTATCCGGATGCCAGATTTTTTACCCAGACGCGAAGCGCTTGAATTTTTTAAAAAAAATACCATACGGGCGCCTGCCTCAAACACCGTCATTATAGGGACTATCGCTGAACTTACGAAAAATAAAGGACTATTTTATTTGATTGACGCGATCAATCAAATAAAACAGCGAACAACAAACAACAAACTACAAACTATTATAATTGGCGAGGGGGAAAATCGTAAAAAACTGCAGGATCAAATCAAGCAATGCGGACTGGAAAATACCATTTTTTTTACAGGATTTATTCCGGATGCGGCGCGATATCTCAAAGCATTTAATATATTCGTTCTGCCCTCGCTCAAAGAAGGCCTTCCTTATACTCTGCTTGAGGCCATGGCCGCCGGACTTCCGACTGTTGCCGCTAATGTAGGCGGAATCTCGGATATAATCCAAAATAACGAAAACGGCCTATTAATTCCTGCGGCTGATCCGCCAGCCCTTTCTCTGGCGCTTAAAACACTCATTAATGATACTGCGAGCCGCATACGGCTCGGGAAACACGCCGTCCAAACCGCCAAGACAAAATTCGCGCTCAATGTTATGATAGAAAAAACCATTTCACTCTATAGCACATATGAACACTAACCGCCTCAAAATTATACTTATTATTTTAGGTGATTTTCTAACACTCTGGGGGACCCTATTTTTAATTTTATTTCTCCGCTATCGCACGAATCAAAATTTTGATCTGCAAGAAATGTTTCAAATCCATATTGCCCCCTTTACTCTTGTATTTGCCACCTGGCTCGTGCTTTTTGGGGCTTTCGGACTATATGACCTGCGGACGCTCGGCCTCGTTACCGTACGCGACGCAAGACGACTCATGCTGCGGATGACTGAGGCCATGATATTCAATATGGCCTTGGCCATAATCATCTTTTACCTGATTCCGGCTTTTGAAATTGAACCACGCCGAAATCTATTTTTGGCGGCTTTGGGTTCATTGCTTTTTATATTCGGCTGGCGCTGTCTGGCCAATCTTTTCATCGCCAAAGCCAAACCGATACAGATCGCTTTTTTTGGAATTAATAAAGAGGTTGTGGGACTCGTAGATTGGCTTTTAAGAAATCCGCAGTTCGGGAGAAAACCGGCCGCGTTTATATCGGCGAACAGCGAGGACACCATACGCGAGCTCCCGCTTCCCGTATTCACCAACACCCAGGACATGCGGCATCTGGCGCGCGATTTGGCGTTGGATGCCATAATCATTACCCGTGAGATAAAAGAGAATAAAGTGCTGACGCGCACGCTTTTTCAGATGATACCACTGGGCATCGGAGTTATGGAATTTACGGCATTTCACGAAATGCTTACCGGGAAAATTCCACTGTCGCTCATCGGGGAGATATGGTTCTTGGAAAATCTTGCCAGCAGCAAAAAAGAGATGTATGAATTTTTTAAACGTACATTTGATTGGGGACTTGCTATGCTGCTTAGCGTCCCATTTTTACTTTTTTGGCCATTTATTGCGCTGGCAATCAAACTTGACTCGACTGGATCGATATTTTTCTGGCAAAAACGAATAGGCAAGAACGGAAAAGAGTTTCAGCTGGTAAAATTCCGATCCATGATCAAAAATGCGGAGGGCACAGGAGGATTCAAAAAGGAAAGTGACGACCGCCGCCATACCAGCGTGGGTAAATTTTTAAGAAAAACATACTTTGACGAATTGCCGCAGATAATAAATGTTTTACGGGGTGAGATGTCATTTATAGGGCCACGGCCGGAGCGCCCGGAATACGTCAGCGAATTAAAAGAAAAAATTCCATTTTATGAGATGCGACTTTTAGTTCCGCCTGGAATCACCGGCTGGGCGCAAATAAATATGGAAAACGACGCATCCGTTGAGGACGCGCCGGAGAAAATGCAATATGATCTTTATTACATCAAGAATCGCTCTTTTTTACTGGATGTGCTGGTGGCATTACGCACCATATTCATAATTCTGCGGCGCCCGGGACGATAAAATAATATTCTGACTCAAAAAATACCCGCTTTCATCCTTATACTGATATACGAACGATCGTTTATACATCAGTATATAGACCATTTGACTATGAATTATTATGTGACTTGTATTGTCCCGCGCTTATTTACCGAAAAAATATGAACATGCTGTAACAAATTTCTTTCCCGAAGCGCATGAATAAAATACTCGTCCATGGTATTTCCGCGGCCAACCCAAACGCTTTTTTGCAACATTTTAAATTCCATCTCTTTAAGACAAACGCGAATCCAGGAACGCGCCTTTTTTGCGCTCTCCGGAATATCAAATGCCACGATTGTTATGCCACTTCCGACTGGCGGATCAAATCCGGCGGTTGCCGAAGAAAATACATTTTTCTTTCGAGTATAAATATATTTTAGCTGCTTTAAACCCTGTTTCGTGATATCCCAAACAGAGGAATTTTCACACTCGGTTCTACGAATTAAACCCTCCCGCCTTAGATAGTTAAGCGTATTGTAAAATTGGCGGCGCTTACGATATCGATCCGCCCAATCGGTTTTGAATTGACGTGGACCACGCGTAAGAAACCGATAATAATCCCGACGCGCTTCGGATTTAGACAGAAAAAAAGAATTAAGAAGGTCTACCGTAACCTCTGCTTTAAATTGCAGTGACTCAAGAATTTTTTCTACAAAAGTATCTTTGACGATCATAAATACTATACTGAAGTATGTACGATCGTTAATACTTCAGTATACAATATAAAATACAAAATAATATACTACAAAATACCGTGCAACTTCTTTAATTCGGAAATTCCGTCCTTAAACGAAACTTTAGGCTCCCAGCCAAGAAGTTCTTTGGCTTTGCGGATATCGGCAAGCGTCTCGGATGCTTCGCCTTGGCGCGACTCTATAAATTTCCACGACCCGCTAATCATTTCGGCTATTTCTAAAACGCTAAAATTGGTTGCTGTGCCGATATTTATTATTTCTCCTTTACCTACCTTTCCAGATTCCATGGCCAGTAAATTTGCGCGCGCAACGTCGGTTACATGCGTAAAATCCCGACGCTGGGTCCCATCCGGCACCACGCTCATAGGCATGCCTTGGACGCGCTGCTCCAAAAAAATACCTATAACCGTTGCATATGGACCGTCAACTGCGGTTGTTTGTCGCGGCCCATAAACATTGAAATAACGCAAAGAAACAGTTTCAAGGCCGTAAAAACGCGCGGCCATCTCGCAATATTGCTCCCCCACTCTTTTCTGAATCGCATAAGGAATAATTGGCTCCGGACGCATGTCCTCGCTAAGCGGCATTTTATCTTTTCGGCCGTAAGCGGAAGAGGATGCGGAGTAAACCACCCTCTTGACTCCCGCATCACGCGCCGCCAAAAGAACATTCAAGGTGCCGGTTATATTAATATCATTAGTTAAGCGCGGCTCTTTAAGGGAATATTGCATCCGGGGTTGGGCCGCGGTATGAAAAATTCCCGCCGCGCCTTTAAAAATCGGGGGGAGTTTTTTCGCATCGCGTATATCAACCTCATGCAGAGTGGCTTTGGGATTTAATCGTTCCCGCTTACCGGTCAAAAAATTATCTATCACATGCACTTCGTCACCGCGTGAAATCAGCATATCCACGATATGGGAACCGATAAACCCCGCGCCGCCGGTTACAACATATTTCATCGGGAATCAGGAATTAGGAATTAGTGGAAAATAAAATTCACCCTTAATTCATACTTCCTTATTCATTTTCTTCTGGATCCATTCCTTATCATGCACTGATACGTCTTCTTCGGTAAGTCCCTGGGTCTTAAGAAGCGTGCGGTTATACTCGCGCATGGACTTAAGAAAATTCAACCCGGCTGCCAAACGCATATATTCGGGCGAATCGGATGGAATCTTTTTTAAAAATTCCTCGCCGCGCGCAATCAGGGCGCTGGTATCTTTGGGAAAACAATATCCCCCGTAACCGCGATAATTATGGTAACCCGCGTCCAGCCACGAGGCGCCGATCCGGCGGTCATGCGAAAGCATTACGCGCACGTTCTCATAATCGGCTCCGGCACTCGCCCGGCCGGATGCGACAGAAATCGCGTCGCAGAAATCCTTGATGACATTCCCGAAGGTGACTTTAAGCGCGCCGAAAAGATTCCCCGCGTATTTTCCCAACTCCGCTTCCGTGGAGTTTAAGCGCAAAAATTCGTAAGTGCCGAGCGCTCCGGGTGAAGAAAAATACGCCATAGGAAGCAAATTCAAAATCACGCTGGCGTATGATTTGGAATGAGCGGCGTACCCGACCACTTGCCGGTCGGGATTTATCATATCTTCCCAAGCCCGCGATTCAGTCAGAAATTCAGGATTGAATAAAATTTTATGCTGCGGGAAGCGGGTTTGCAGATCCTCGGTGGTACCCGGCGGAACGGTTGATTTTACAATTACAATTTTTTCGCCATTTAACATCTTAAGCGCAAGTTCCACCGCGCCAATATCCGCGTGCCCGCCCGCAGTCATGGGAGTCGGCACGCACAAAAACACGGCATCAGCCCGATTGATGTCGTCGCTATATCCTTTTTTCTTGTCTATATCAAAAAGAAAAAGGTTCTCGCCCCTCCGATATTCTTTGATTTCCTCAAAATAGCGCTTGAGTGGCGTTCCAACCATGCCAAGGCCCGCAATTCCAATTTTTAATTGAGGTGTCATCAGTGTATAAAACGATAAAAATGCGCCGCAAGTTTCTCACCGCGCAACGCCATTTTCTCCCCGCAATTGCTTAAGAAACTCCTCAATCTGTGTTGATAGCGAGGGATCCAGTTTTACCGCGGTCTCTGCTTCCTGGATAGCGCGCTCCTTTTCTCCAAAAAACGCGAATAAAGACGCGAGTGCGGCGCGATACGCGGCGCGATCCGGATATCGCAAGACCAAATCCTCATAGATTTTCAAGGTGGAGGCGTAATCCCCGGCCTGCTGATAAAGCCCGGCCAGGCGCTCCATATTTTCCACGGCCATCGTATCCTGCCGCAAATAGGTCTTGGCTTTCTCCACCACATCCGGCCGCTTCGTCATATACCCAATGGCAAGCAAATTCACCGCCGCATCCTGATATGACGGCTCCAGATCAATAACCTGCTGCAGCACTTTAATTGTTTCATCCGCCTTACCTTGATTTAGATAAATTTGCGCCAGCTCAAAATAAATTATCTGCTTGCCGGGGCTCAAACGGATTGCTTCCTTAAGATAATTTTCCGCCTCGGCCGCATATGACGGGTTTAAACGCGCAGCGCGCGACATCAAAGCCCCTAAAAACAATTTATGTTTTACATCCGGAGCGGGAATTGAGGCCTCACGCCGCAGTTCTTCAACCGAAAAATCCAACATTTTTTTCTGCTCCTCCTCCGTGTATTTATCATGCCCTATTATACCACGGGCCAGATTTGACATCTGCTCTCTGACCTCGGTATCGCCAAAAGTGCTATAAGCCAAGGACTCTTTAAAGAGTCCGATTACCTCGTCCATAGGACGCTGAAACTGGTAGGCCTGGAGCGCGCGAATCAGGGTTTTTGACTCCTTGATCGGCTTCACATGCAACTCGTATCCGCCGATAAAAAATAAAATGCCCATTAATACAAAAAAGGCATACGCCAAACCGGCGCCTCGCCCCGCCCTCGGCGTATTTTGCGCGCGCCGGCTGTCAAATTTATCTTTCTTTAATTTTTCATTTGCCGCCGGCCGCGCCGGAACCGTCCGCGGAAACGCTAAAAATTCGGTATAGGCCAGAAAGGCAAAAAATGGGAGGTAAGTGTTTAAATTGTCAAAAACGAAGATATTTTGCAAAAAATAAGTAAGAAAAAGCGCGGCCACGATCAAACCCTCAAAAGGCGCGATAAGGCCGCGCCGCAAAGACCGAAAAATCAGCCACAACGACAAGCCGATAAGCGAAAAATAACTTATCAATCCCAAGAAACCGGCATGGATCAGCCAGTCAAAAACAACATTATGGGAACGATCAAACCACGGCTCTTGCTGATAAAGCCGCGGATCAAAGTATTTTTGAAACACCAGATAATAATTTTCCTGCCCCCAGCCAAAAATCGGACGCTCCAACACGGCGCGCGCCGACATGCGCCAAATCATAAACCTGGACTGAATCGTGCGCTCTTGAAAAGAATAGCTCGTAAGGCGCGTCAACACCGGACTCTGACGGACCAGAGAACTCTCCCGTCCGAGCCAAAAAAGAAACGGGATCGCCGCCATAAGCATTGCGGTAAAATAAATGATGATAAGCTCGAAAATAAACGCGGCCGTATAAATCCCGATAAGCCACCATTTCTTCCAGAATTGATACATAAGAATAAAAAGAAGCCATATATGAAAAACAAGATAAGCGGCCAAATAAGTCGGATTGCCTATGGTTGAATCTACCCGAAATCCGCCCTGGAGAGAGATCCGATACCCCAGACGCTGGGTAAGCGCAATGTAAGATACGATTAAACTCGCCAGCAGGGTTGCATGGAAAAACACCAGCCAGTCGCGCCGGGTTTTAAAAACGGATATCAGCATTACAAAATAAAGATAGAGATGCGAAAGCATCATAAAACCCTCCATCCGCTCGTAATTTGAAAAAAACGCGCGATAAGGATTGGGGCTGAAAAGATCCGCCAAAAATAAAATCACGATAAAAATCGTGGCGGCCTTAAAAAGCGGAGTGAGG
>LCKU01000013.1 GCA_001001625.1 Parcubacteria group bacterium GW2011_GWA2_45_30
ACCATGGTGTTTATTAGTTTAGCGGTACAACATCATTAATAATAAATGTGATGCCAATCCGATGCGAATTTAATGCCAATCCGGCGAATTGCGAATAGTTATTCTTCGAGTGAAATCGAGAAGACACCTTAAATGTATATTCTCGACAGGCTCGAATAGTAACTGATTCGCGATTTGTAGATTTGCCTAAAATTTGTAGATTGGCATCTTGTAAATATGGATGCAGAATCAATTCGACTGCTTGCCACCGCCGGAGCAATCGCGGTAGGAGCCACAGCTCCGGCCATAGCCATTGGCTATATGGCGGCTAAAGGATTGGAAGCCATCGGCCGAAACCCCGAGGCGGCTCCCAAAATCCAGACCGCTATGATACTCGCCATTGCGTTTGCCGAGGCCATCGCAATTTATGCGCTGGTAGTGGCGCTGATAATTAAATTTGTTTAATCGCTAACAGCACGAACAGTAACGAACAGCACCAACAGGACTGTTCGCGCTGTTCGCAAGCCGCCAAAGGCGGCGAAACTGTTCGCGCTGTTCGTATTTGTGGAGGAACTCATCCACAATTTTGGGATTGATTGGAAATTGCTACTCGCGCAGGCGGTCAATTTTTTAATCCTTCTTTTTATATTAAAGCGTTTCGCCTACGCGCCGATTTTGAAAATGCTCCGTTCGCGTAAAGAGGGGATTGAGAAAGGATACGAATTTATGCGTGAGGCGGATGAGCGGCTTAAAGGCGTAGAAGCGTTTCGCGAAGAAAAAGTTAAAGAAGCCAATCAGGAGGCCGTATCCGTTGTTAAGCGCGCCGAAAATGTTGGCAAGGAAAAGCAGGGCGAAATTATAGCATACGCCAATAAAAAAGCGGAAAATCTGGTTTTGGAGGCTAAGCGTGTTATAGGCGAAGAACGTGCCAAGCTTGAAGAAAATGTTTCCCGCGACGCAGAGGCGCTTGTGCGTTCAGGTATTGAACGAGTACTTGGCAAACTTCCGGCCGAAGCAAGAGATAAAGAGTTAATTCATGAAGCGTTAAAAGAACTTAAAGGCGCGTAACACCTACCCTGAGTAAACCTTTAAAGGCGAGCGTATTGCTGTTTTTAAAACAATGGGAGGAGCGATTTGCTTGGTTTTCGCCGAAGGCGAAAAAATCGCGACGACCCTTAGCGAGGCCGTCGCCGGAACGGCCGAGTCGTGTTTTAAAAACGGTAATACCGAGCATATGAAATATTCACCACGACAATACGCAGAAGTGCTTCTTTCCGCGCTTGAAGGAAAATTGGAAAAAGAGCGGAAAGAAATTTTAAAGCGGTTTGTAAGCGTATTGGCCAAGAATCGCGACTTGTCGCGCCTTGGCGCAATTTTGTGCGAGTTGGAGCGCGAGTTTTTTAAAAAATCCGGTATGAAAAAGATATGGGTTGAATCTGTGTCGCCGTTATCTGTTGGCTTGCGTAAAGAAATTGAGGCGGCGGTCGGAGGAAAAACCTATTTACACGAGAAAATAAATCCGTCGCTTTTGGCCGGAATCAGGATTTTGATCAATGACGAGCTTTTGATTGACGCAAGCGCCCGCAGGCAAATTGAGAAATTGTTTAAAGTTGGACTTCGAACAGTGCATGAGCTCGATCTGTGAAATTGTATAATCTTAGCATTTGTGCTAAAGTTGCTTTATGCCGATGTCTAAACTAGGAGAAAAAATTAGTATGTTGCAACGCGCTCGAGGGGATATTACCCGCATTCTTGATCGTTATTGTGTTACTTTGCCCGAAGTTATGGGGATTACCAGATCGAGAATTGATCCAGACGAGGAAATCTGGGGAAGAGTTAAGAAAGACTATGAGGGGATTCAAGAAGAGATGCTGAAAGAGCGTTATCCCCGCTTATGGGCAAGCCGAAAAAAGAGATAACAGCATTCTTGGATGCAAGCGTTCTCGTAGCCGCCGCACTTTCGCCGAGTGGTGGTTCTTTTCGCATTCTTAACGAATCACTGCTACACGGATTTGGGTTTGTTACCTCGCCTCATGCTTTTGGAGAATCCGAACGTGTGCTTATTCGTAAATATCCCGATCGTGTTGTTGAACTTCATCACCTGGCTGTATTTCTAAATATGGTACTCGATACTTCGGAAAAGTTTGCGGCTCAGTTTACCGAGATTATAAACGTCAAAGATGTTCCGATACTTGCAGCGGCCGTAGAGGCCGGCGTTGACGTTTTAATAACCCTTGATCGGGAGCATTTTTTGAATAATCAGTTGTTAAAGGACAAGCTTCCTGCTTTGGAGATTTTAACCCCCGGAGATTTTATACAAAAATATTTTCTATGATATCTGAAACTAAAATCTGCCAAAATTGCAAGCAGAACTTCGTCATTGCGCCGGAGGATTTTGCATTTTACGAAAAAATTCATGTACCCGCGCCGACTTTTTGTCCGGAGTGCCGTACACAACGCAGGATGGTATTTCGGAACGAATTCCTTCTTTATAAGAAAAAAAGTGCTTTTTCAGGAGAAGAAATTTTTTCTATGTTTCCTCCTCTCTCCTATCCTAAAGTTTATGAAAATAAAAAATGGTACTCAGATGAGTGGGACCCCATGCAATTTGGGAAAGAGGTTGATTTTACGCTACCAATTATTGAGCAGGTTTTTGAACTTTTGAAATTGGTTCCACATGCTGCACGCTCTGTTTCTGAAAGCACTTTAATAAATAGTGATTATTCCAATAATGCCAATCATTTGAAGAATTGTTATCTTGTTTTTAATGCGGCGCATGACGAAAATTGCATTTATGGAAACGATATCTATAATTCAAAAGATTCGATAGATAATTTGACAATAAAACAAGTCGAACTTTCTTATGGTAATTTTCTAGTAACAAAATCAAGTCGCATTTTTTTCTCTTCTGACTGTGAAAATTCGTATGATATTTATTTTTCGAAAAACCTGAGAGGTTGCTCGAATTGCTTCGGTTGTGCGAATCTACATAATAAAAATTATTATATTTTCAATAAACCTTATAGCAAAGAGGAGTATCTAGAGAAAATTAAAACATTTGATTTAGGGTCCTATAAATTTATTAACGAAACGATAATCAAAAGCACTAATTTCTGGCTTAATTTTCCGAATCAATACCTGCACATAAGAACTAATGTAAATAGTAGGGGAAGTGAATATGTATATAATTCGAAAAATATTTTTAATTCCTATTATGTAAGAGAGGCAGAAAATGTTAAATATTCACAATTTGTGATAACTCCGCCAGCCGCGCATATTTATGACCAAACTCTTTTTGGTGAAGGGGCTTCTTTTGATTATGAATGTTTGATATGTGGACTCGGCGTTAATAATATGAAGTTTTGCAGAGAGTGTTGGTCAAATCTTCACGATGTTCAATATAGTATGTACTGTCAAAATTCCTCCAACCTCTTCGCCTGCATCGGATTACGCAACAAATCCTACTGCATCCTCAACAAGCAATACACCAAGGAAGAGTATGAAAAGTTAGTCCCCAGGATCATAGAGCATATGAATACTATGCCCTATATAGACAAGAAAGGTAGAGTATATAAATATGGTGAATTCTTCCCATCCGAACTCTCTCCCTTCTCATATAACGAAACCATAGCCCAGGAATACTTCCCGCTAACCCGCGAACAAGCAATAGAGCAGGGATACTCCTGGAAAGACCCGGAACCCCGAAACTACGAGATCCAGATTAAAAATAACCAGATACCCGACCATATTAAAGATGTAGGAGATGAAAAATGAGTATTCCCTTACCCCGTTTATGCCCCAACTGCCGGCATTATCAGAGGATCAAACAAAGAAACCCCCTCCGCCTTTGGCATAGGAAGTGCATGTGTGTGGGGGCGCAAGGTAATCCTTCGACAGGCTCAGGACATTCCTATCGGAATGCCGCTGCACATTTTCACGGATCAAGCCAATGCCCCAATGAATTTGAAACGAGTTATGCGCCGGAAAGGCCGGAGATAGTGTATTGCGAAGCGTGCTACAATTCTGAAGTTGTATAATGAAAGCAGGCGGAGTCCCGTACCAATTTAGAGAAATACTGCCATTAACGTCTGACGGAGCCGTAGGCGACACCGCGGAAAACCCTACATATTGCGCGGAGTTAAAATGAAATTGGTGTGGGATGAAAGTTGTTATAATAACGAGGTTGTATGATTCGCATAATTTTGGTATCTTAATTTAAGATATGCGCATAGCCCTATATTCAGAAAATTTAATCAGCGAGTATATTGAAAATGGGAGCTGCAAAAACCGTTATATCGAGTAACCATATGCCGATTACCATTCCAAAAAAATTTATATCGCCACGAGAGGATCTAATCATTGTTCCCCGGAGTGAATACGAAAACCTTCTGGAGCGTGCGGTTCCGATGGTGCGGCTCACCCGACTGGAAAAACGCGAACTTGAAACCGCGCGCCGTGAAATGGCGCGAGGAGAGTTTTTGACATTGAAAGAGTTTGAACATGAATTGGACCGTTCACATACGAAAAAAGGCGTTAAAGTTGCTCGGTAAAATTCCGCGAAATGATCAAGAACGCATCAAATCGGCACTGCGGGAAATGACTGATAATCCATACGTCGGAGATATAGAGAAAATAGAGGGTGAAGAAAATACCTGGCGGCGACGCACGGGTAATTATCGTATTTTGTTTGATATTGATGTGAATAATAAATTTGTAGAAGTACGAATGATAAAACGAAGAACGAGTAGTACTTATTTATGACCAATTTTTCCATAGAAAATCTGAAAAAGGAAATTGAAGGGTTTCGGCGCGAGATCCGGGCCGAAAAAATCGGCCGGGTGGTTGAAATTGGCGATGGCATTGCGCGGATTTACGGCCTGGCGGAAGTTGGCGCCAATGAAATGCTTGAATTTGATTCTTCGGGCAGTACGGTTTCGGGCATTGCGTTTAACTTGGAAGAAGACACGGTGGGTGCGATAATACTCGGCGACTATACGAATATAAAAGAAGGAGATGCGGTGCGTCCCACCGGGCGCGTGCTTTCGGTGCGCGTAGGCGAGGAACTTATAGGAAGAGTGATCGATCCTTTGGGAAATCCGCTGGATGGCCGGGGACCAATCTTCATGGATTCTACAGGGATCCGATCCCTGTATTATCCGGCTGAACGCCCGGCGCCATCGGTTATTGCGCGCGAATCCGTAAACACGCCTCTGCATACGGGAATTAAATCCATAGATGCCATGATTCCGATTGGCCGAGGTCAGCGCGAGCTTCTGATCGGCGACCGGCAAATCGGAAAAACATCCATTGCGTTAGATGCCATAATTAATCAGGGCCGCGATAGCCGATACCAAACGCCGGTATGCATTTACGTTGCGGTGGGACAGAAAGAATCAAAAATTGCGCAAATTGTGGCTACTCTGAAAGAACATGGAGCTATGGAATATACAATTGTGGTATCTGCTCCGGCGTCTTCTCCGGCCTCTTTATGGTATCTGGCCCCGTTTGCCGGATGCGCAATGGGTGAATATTTCATGGATAAAGGAAAAGACGCGCTTATAATTTATGATGATTTGACCAAACATGCCTGGGCGTATCGCGAATTGTCACTTTTGTTAAGGCGTCCGCCGGGACGTGAAGCATATCCGGGCGATATTTTCTATCTTCATTCGCGGCTTTTGGAGCGCGCTGCTAAACTTTCCAAAGAAAAAGGCGGAGGATCGCTTACCGCGCTTCCTATAATTGAAACTCAACTGGGTGATGTCTCCGCCTATATTCCCACTAACGTAATTTCTATCACCGACGGACAGATTTATTTGGAACCCGAACTTTTTTATCAGGGTATAAGGCCCGCGGTAAATGTGGGGTTATCGGTTTCGCGTGTAGGATCCGCGGCCCAAACCAAAGCCATGAAAAGAGTTGCGGGTAAGTTGCGGTTGGAGCTGGCGCAATTCCGCGAACTCGCGGCTTTTGCCCAATTTGCCTCGGATTTGGACGAATCAACCCGTAAACGCTTGGCAAGAGGTCGCGCACTTACCGAAATTTTGAAACAGGGAGAACTTGAACCCATGCCGTATGAATTGCAAGTTGCGTTGATTTTTGCCGGAACCCAAGGATTTTTTGACAACGTTGCGGTGCCGGAGATTGCAGGAAAAGGACGAGAATTACTTGAATATTTGGAACGGCTGCACCAAAAAGAAATTTTGGATGAGATTAAAAACTCTGGGGAATTAAATTCAAAATTGGAGGAAAGGTTAAAAGCGGCGATAAATGATTTTATGAAAGTTAGTGCCTGAAAAGGAGGTCGGACTTTTTCTTGATTAGCGAAGTTAGCGAAGTCCGACTTCAATAGTTCACCACTCTATTGAAGTCGGACTTCTGAATATCAGAAATACAATGTCTTCAGTAAAACATATCAAACAGCGCATTAAATCTGTACGCAGTATTTCCCAGATCACCAAAGCCATGGAGGCGGTATCGGCCACCAAGATGCGCCGCTCCCAGGCCTTTGCGCTTGGGGCGCGCCCCTATGCCGTGGCGGCTTTCCAGATGCTGGAAAATCTGCTGGCGCGTACGCCCGAACTTCCGCCGTTACTTTTAGGAAGGCCAGTTAAACGCTCATTGCTCCTGGTCATCGCATCGGATAAAGGATTGGCGGGTGCTTTTAATTCCGCGGTATTGAAAAAGGCCGAGGCCCGGGTTGAAGAACAAACTAAATCCGGTGCGCCGTACGCGGTTATCGCAGTCGGGAAAAAAGCGCGTGACAGATTCTCTCGCCGCCGCGTCCCGATGGAACAAAGTTTTGTAGGATTCGGGGATTACACTGAACTTCGCGATACCCTGCCGGTGGCTAATTCCGTAATTCAAGGGTTTTTGGAAGAAAAATGGGATGAGGTTATTGCTGTCTACACCAATTTCAAATCAACCTTAAAGCAGGAAGCGATCATAAAAAAAATCCTTCCGGTAACACGCGAAGGAATTGAGGAAATGGTTACGGCGATTTTACCGGAAAGAGGAAGATATTCTGCGGAAAAAACTACAAACTACAAACTACAAACTATAAACTATCGCTATGAATATAAATTTGAACCATCACCCGCTGAAATTTTGAACGTATTGGTTCCCCAACTCTTGCGCGTTCATATCCATCATATTATTCTGGAATCCAATGCTTCGGAGCACTCGGCGCGCATGGTTGCCATGAAAAACGCTTCGGAAAACGCCAAGGAACTTATTGGAGAGTTGTCGCTTTTGTATAATAAATCCCGGCAAGCCGGGATAACGAGAGAATTAACGGAGATTACGGCGGGGAGAGAGGCGTTGGAGGTATAAAAATTATGAATGGAAAAATTTCACAAATCATTGGGACCGTAGTGGATGTAGAATTTGAGGAAGGAAAACTTCCGGCGATTTTTAATGCATTAACGGTAAAGCATCCGGAGGGACGCGAAGTGGTTTTTGAGGTGGCGCGGCATTTGGGGTTTGGTAAAGTGCGCGCCGTGGCATTATCTTCCACCGATGGGCTTTCGCGGGGAATGGAAGTTATGGACACCGAAAAACCTTTGTCAGTTCCGGTGGGCAAAGAAGTGCTTGGCAGAATATTCAACGTCTTGGGCAATCCGGTGGACGAAAAAGGCGAAGTCAAAACCGTAAAATATTATCCCATTCATCGTCATGCGCCGCCCCTGACAGATCGCTCCACCAAAGTTGAAGTATTTGAAACCGGCATCAAAGTTCTTGATTTGCTGGCACCCATTGTGCGTGGCGGAAAAGTAGGACTTTTTGGCGGTGCCGGAGTAGGCAAAACCGTGCTCCTGATGGAATTAATCCGCAATGTGGCCGAGGAATCCGGCGGAGTATCGGTATTTGCCGGAGTGGGGGAGAGAACGCGCGAAGGAAATGATTTGATAAAAGAGATGAAAGAATCCGGGGTTATTGCCAAAACCGCTCTTGTTTATGGCCAGATGAACGAGGTGCCTGGGGCGCGGCTTCGGGTAGCGCTATCTGCGCTTGCTATGGCTGAATATTTTCGGGATGACGAATCGCGCGATGTTTTGTTTTTTATTGATAATATTTTCCGTTTTTCGCAAGCCGGATCCGAGGTGTCTGCGCTTTTGGGCCGCATGCCGTCGGCCGTGGGGTATCAGCCGACGCTGGCAACCGAAATGGGTGAATTGCAGGAACGCATTACTTCAACCAAAAAAGGGTCCATTACTTCAGTGCAGGCAATTTACGTTCCGGCAGATGACATTACTGATCCGGCACCTGCCACTACATTTAGTCATCTTGATTCAACCATCGTGCTTTCTCGCGCATTAACCGAGCTCGGGATTTATCCGGCAGTGGATCCTTTGGCATCAACTTCATCCGCGCTTGATTCAAAAATCGTGGGCGAGGAACATTATCGCACGGCGCGCGAGGTGCAAAAAACCCTTCAGCGTTATAATGAATTACAGGACATTATAAATATCTTGGGTATGGAGGAATTATCCGAGGACGATAAATTGGTGGTGGGAAGAGCCCGCAAAATTCAAAGATTTTTGTCCCAGCCGTTTTTCGTGGCCGAAACATTCACTGGGAGAGCAGGAAAATACGTAAAATGCGAAGACACCGTTAAAGGATTCAAAGAAATTCTGGAAGGAAAACACGATGGCAAGCCGGAGGAAGCATTCTACTTAAAGGGATCAATTGATGAAATAAACTAAAGTTAAAAGTCAAAAGATAAAGGATAAAAGATAGGCGACAAAAATTTTATCTTTTATTTTTAATCTTTTTATTTTGTGCGATTAGCCATTTATTCAATTCAAAAGTCCATTTTTGAAGGCGAAGTTAAAAAACTTATCGCGCGTACGTCCATGGGCGAGATTACGGTGCTGGATAATCATATTCCTTTGGTTTCAACTCTTGTCGGCCCGTCATTATCTACTATTGACAAAAATGGTAAAAAGGATATAATTCCAGTTAGTTCTGGAATAATTGAGGTGCGGCCCGGAAGTGAGGTGGTCGTACTTGCATGATGAATAAGGAGAAATTAATGGAACACGCAGAGTCGTTGGAGGAAAAAGAATTGGAATGGGAAAGGCAAGGGCAACTCCTTGCGCGTTTTTATGAAGCTGGACAGGATGTCACGCCGCCCACAAATTTTGCGGATGCGTTCAGGCCCACAGACAGAATTCTCCGATGTATTGATGAAAGAACAAAAGGAGGATTGCCGCTGGCGGGCTCCGGCATACTGCTCGGAAGAAAGGAAGCGTTTCGCATTGCGCGCGAGATGCAAGTTGGGGCAGTCACGAGTCACGAGGGTTGCGGAGCCGCCAAAATGGCAGTGGAGCGCTTTAATGGCGTTACGCCGGATAGCGTGGTGGAAAGACATGCCAAGGAATGGAGCATTATGCTTGCCAAAGAACTCGGGGTTCATTATGCCGGACATTTGGATGTAGCACCGCATTTTCATAACGCGCGCGTGGCGTATTATGATGCCAGTGGTTCATTTGACTGGTCGCGCGTTAAAGACCTGCCTGCGGGATTTCGCATAAGCCGGAAATATCTTCCTCCGGATTACGCCAAAACGGAAATCGGCTTGGCAGTTTCCATTGCGCGGGGAATCCATGGCTATGGATCTATTATACCACTCAGGGACGAAAGAAATTCAAAGTTCATTCTGGCAGCTATTGGGGGCAAAGAGGAACTTCCGCGTATGGTGGAAGAACTTAAGTCGGTTGCCGCAAAATACTACGGCAGTGTAATCATAAAAACCCTTCAAATTCCGCATTAAAAAAGATTCTCCTCATTCAATATAATAAATCAGAGCCGCACACATGCGGTTTTTTTGTTGCAAAAGATGGTTTGGCATGTTAAAACTGCATGAATAGAACCTTGAAAAGAGATATAGATGAATCTTTTTTGGCGTGGGATTCCGTATGGAAAAGTGTTTACATCCGCCGGAGCATCAGCTATACAGCTTGGCAGCATGAAAATTCACAGCAAGTTTTGGCCATGGCATGTACAACGGGTAATAAGATGTGGGAACGAATATGAGATACGAAGGAGATAAAACTCCTTCTTTTTGTTTTGTGTTATACTTTATATATGTCCGACTTTTCGCATTTAAAAGCTAAAATACGGGATGTAGATAATTTTCCCATAGACGGAGTTCAATTTAAGGACATCACTCCGCTCTTGGAAGATAAAGATTCGTTTCGGGAGGCGATTGAATGGCTGACAGAGCAATTCAAAGGAAAAGACATTGATAAGGTGGTCGGCATTGACGCTCGCGGATTTTTACTCGCCTCCGCGGTTGCTTATTTGCTTCACGCCGGCATGGTGATTATCCGAAAAAAAGGGAAACTTCCCTGGACTACGATTTTACGCGAGCATGATTTGGAATATGGCAAAGGAGCGCTTGAAGTTCATGTTGATTCAATAAAAAAAGGGGAGCGAGTGTTGGTTATTGATGATGTCTTGGCAACCGGAGGGACTGTGGAGGCCGCGGTAAAATTAGTTGAACATTTGGGTGGAGAGGTGATTGGCCTTGGATTTTTGTTGGAATTGCCGATCGGCGGTCGGGAGAAATTAAAAAAATATAAAATCGAATCGCTTATTCGTTATTAATCTTTCGAGGTCTTGTGTATTCCGTGCCATGGCGGAAATTTGCTTTTTATTCGCATTTATGATATATTATGCAAACGGTTATTAACAAAGTGGAATAAAAGGAGGTAGAAATGAATATTTCAAATACCGCGATCGTCGTTGTTTTTTTGGCATTTATCACGGGAATCGGGATTGGAGCGAGCGGCACTTTTTTTGGAATGAGCGATTCCGGTCTGACTGCGGAAGTTTCCACCTCTAAGGATGCCGCAGTGCCGCGCGAATACAAATTTTCAAACAACATTGTCTCCGGAGAGTTTGATGTAAATTCGGAATCGCCGGAAATACAAGGTGCTATTGAGGGACTTGTCCTGGGATATGTCGAGATTTTGGACGCGGTATTCAGGGTTCTTCCAAACGATATGTTGCGTAAGCACGCGTTGGGAGCCTTTGCCGAAATGATGCTGATGTCAACCATCAAGATGGCGGAGATAACCGAGGGACTTAAATCATATGAGGCGCCGCGCGAAGACGTTCCTGCGGCACCGGAAGTACCTAAAAAGCGGGGAATCAACATCTAAGAGTCGTATTCAATACGGCTCTATTATTTTTTATGAGAATAGTGGTATAAATGATAATGAAATATAACAGTTTTATCACAGATTTTGATTTACGCGGCGGTTCAATCGCACCAACTCGTTACTGCGTTTTATAAAAATGTTCATCTTAACGCGCGTACGCTCTTTAAGATTAACATTTGAAGACGTATGAATTGATGAAAACCAAATCATTGGAGTTTAAAAGGGACACGGCCTGGCTTTTGCGCGACAAATATCATGGGTATCTTACGGAAAACTTTTTTTATGACATATACCGAATTAAAATGGGCGAGCCAATTGATTATGTTATTGGCTGGGTCCCATTTTTTGGATGTCGGATTGATTTGTCGTTCCGGCCCTTTATTCCGCGCATGGAAACGGAGTATTGGGTTAAATGCGCCATTGGGGATACCAAATTACGCTTCGGGAACAAAATTATAAAAGTATTGGATGTTTTTGCTGGATCGGGTGTGATAGGTATTGCAATCTTGAGTCATCTGTCTAACTCTGTTGTTGACTTCGCTGAAATTGATCAAAGATTTTGCCGGCAAATAGAAATAAATTTGGCATTGAATCAAATTGTTTTGGATCGCTCGCGTATTATTTGCTCTGATGTTTTTTCGGAAATTGACGAAAAATATGATTTGATTTTAGCTAATCCGCCCTATGTGCCGCTGGCGCGAAAAGATGCGGTGGCGCGTTCGGTACGCGAATATGAGCCGCCGACGGCAGTTTTTGGAGGACAAGACGGGCTTAATGTAATTCGCCGGTTTCTTGGTGATGCGCGGCAGTATTTGAACCCCAAAGGAATTATTTGGATGGAATTTGACGCGCCGGAAAAAGATAAAATAAACCAAATTGTTGAAGAATCCGGCTATTCCGGGTGTGAATTTTTGCGCGATCAATTCGGGGAATGGCGTACACTTAAAATAGTGGTATAATGTATCTATGGAAATTTTAAGTCCGGATAATTTCACGTTTTTTGGTCAACTGGCGCTGGCGGCGTTTTTAGGCGCGCTTATAGGCGTTGAGCGTAAACTTGCTGGCAAACAGGCCGGAACACGCACTTTCGCCTCGGTTTCGCTTGGCTCTGCTCTTTTTTCCATTGTTTCCATTCATGCCCTTGAATTTATTCGTGTGCCGGGAATTGTGGAATTTGATCCTACAAGAATTGCAGCCCAAATCGTAACCGGGGTGGGTTTTATAGGCGCAGGTATAATCATTTTTGAACAGGCCAAATTGCGCGGAGTAACCACTGCGGCCGGACTTTGGCTGTCTGCCGCTATCGGCATGGCTGTAGGTTTTCATATGTATGCGGTCGCAATATTTGCGACACTTCTTGCGCTTCTAATTTTGGTTATTTTATGGATGTTGGAGGAACGTGTGATAGAGAAACTGCCTGCGTATCGCCATGATGGCGATGAAAGAGGAGATGGCTAAAAATTTCGCAAAAATCGGGAAAAGGCAAGGACGACCGGCGTATCGCACGCCGTCTCATTTTAGATTCAAAAGTAAAGCGCGTACAAATCGGGCGAATACGGAACGATTAAAGCATAATAAAACATTCCAACATTCTCAAGAATGTTGGAATGTTTTGGACGTGATGAAAAAAATCCTTACACTTGTCATGATTTATGATGATACTCGTGTTCTTCTTGGCATGAAGAAGCAGGGTTTTGGCGCGGGTAAGTTCAACGGATTTGGGGGGAAAGTTCATGCCGGAGAAACTATTGAAGAAGCTGCCATGCGTGAACTTAAGGAGGAAATCGGCATTGTAGCGGAGGATATGCGCAAACGCGGGATTCTGCATTTTCGCGGAGAGGAAGCGGAATTGCTCGAAATGCATGTTTTCAGCGCATCAAAATTTGAAGGAGAGCCGAAAGAATCGGAAGAGATGGCGCCGGAATGGTTTGCGCGCGACTCCATCCCCTTTGAGAAAATGTGGCCGGATGATAAATTTTGGTTTCCATTTCTGTTGGCAGAGAAAAACTTTCAAGGGTATTTTTTGTTTCGCGGGCATGATGAAATTTTAAGCCATAGGGTTGTGGAAACCGCGACTTTCGATGACTTTAAGAAACTGGATTTGCGCGTTGCCAAAATCGTTCTGGCGGAGAGGGTAACCGGATCTGAAAAATTATTACGCCTCAAACTGGATTTAGGAAACGGCGAAATTAGGCAAATTGTTGCCGGGATAGGAAGGGTGCATGTGCCGGAGGATCTTTCGGGTCGCGAGATTGTGATTGTTTCAAATCTTGAACCGCGCTCTCTAATGGGTTTGGAAAGCCAGGGAATGTTGCTCGCGGCGGATTCCGAAGAGGGCCCGGTATTGCTTATACCCGAAAGAGAGGTTCCATTTGGAACAGGGGTAAAATAATCTCAATTGTCATTCTAAGCGTATGCGAAGGATCTCTTACGCCAAGTATAGGATTCTTCATTACATTCAGAATGACCATGACGTTTTGATAGCGGTTCTTCATAATATCCGTAGCATCCATAATGTCGGTTCAATTTTCCGCACGGCCGATGCCGCGGGAATTAAGAAAATTTATCTTTGCGGGTTTACTCCAGGACCGGTGGATGAACTTGGCAAAACGCGCAGACCATTTATAAAAGTATCGCTCGGCGCGGAAAAATATATGGCATGGGAGAAAGCACGCTCCACCGTAAGAATCCTGAAAAAGTTGAAAAAAGACGGCTATCAAATCTTTGCCATTGAGCAAAGTAAAAATTCCGTTCCGTATTATCGGATAAAACCAAAACACAAACAAAAAATAGCCCTGGTGGTGGGGCATGAAGTTAAAGGTATTTCGCCGAAAATTCTTTCACTTGTGGATAAAATTTTAGAAATTCCCATGCGCGGCAAAAAAGAATCATTGAATGTGGCTGCGGCATTCGGGATCATAACTTTTCATTTGATTCACAGATAAAAAGTTATCGCGGATATGTTAAATAATATTATCGCCATCTATAAACCCAAGGGTCCGACTTCGCATGATATTATTGATGAAATTAGAAAAATAACAGGTGAGCGGAGGGTGGGACATGCGGGAACGCTTGATCCTTTGGCACGGGGAGTGTTGGTTATAGGTATTGGGAGAGATGCAACCAAAAAACTTTCTGAAGTGGTTAAAAAAGAAAAAGAATATATTGCGGAAATTACGTTTGGTGTAGAAAGCTTGACTGATGATGCGGAGGGGGAGAAAACACAGCGGAATATTAAAGAGTCGCCATCACGCGAAACTATTGAAAAAATACTTGCAAAATTTATCGGCAAAATACAACAAACACCGCCGATTTTCAGCGCCTTAAAAATAAAAGGGGAGTCTGCGTACAGAAAAGCTCGGCGCGGAGAGAAGATAAAATTAAAACCGCGCGAAGTGGAAATCAAATCAGTTGAAGTGCTAAAATATGAGTGGCCGCGTCTCATGCTGAAAGTTATTACCGGCCCCGGTGTCTATATCCGTGCATTGGCGCGAGATCTGGGGCAGGCGCTTGGCGTCGGCGGATATCTCTCGGATTTGGAACGAACGCGTGTGGGGGAATTTAAAAAAGAAGATGCCCTTAATCTTAATCAGCTACGTAATTAGAAATGTTGCAACTAACAAGCGATCGCTTGTTAGTTGCAACATTTGAAGAGCTTGATGAGATGGATAAATTTATACCAAAACCCGGGCAAATTGATTTTACCCATGCGCGGTGGTCGCCGGTTATTAATTGCGCGGTTAAATATAGAGACAAAATTTTACTTGTTGAACGAAGTCCCGAACTTAACTTATATCCCGGCTATTGGAACGGCATTTCCGGATTTTTGGATGACCAGCGAAGTTTGGAAGAAAAAGTGAAAGATGAATTGCAGGAAGAAATTAGAATAGGGGAGGAGCACATTAAATCCATTCACCAAGGAAAGATTTTTGACCAAGAGGCGCCGGAGTACAAAAAAATCTGGATAGTTCATCCGGTGTTGGTTGAAGTAGATACCGATAAAATCACGCTTAATTGAGAAGCCAAAAATTCTAAATGGATTTTACCGGATGAAGCAAAAGAATTGAAGTTCCTGCCCGGATTTGACCGAGTACTTAAAAATCTATCTCTATGGCTACGGCAAGAAATATAAGAGGTGTCGCGGAAATTAAATAATGTTACGATATATATATGCCCATAAAAATTATTAAGGATAGAATATCCAAATTCGAACTTTCGGAAATTGCTCAAAATCAATTTGGTGATTTTGTGAAAGCCGCGGTGGACATAGAAAAAGGGATAATGGCAATCGGGGGCGAGCTTCATGCGGATGAAGAGGCCCTGCTTTTGGAAGATGGATCGCAGCAAGAAAATTTGTGGGGCATAAATTTGTATCCGAATAAAACTGCGGAAGAATTGATTGAGTTTAATTCCATGATCAATGTGCGGCCGTCCCAGGGAAATCGTTCACGAGGAGTAGAGAATCCAGACATTCAGAAAAAAATTAAAATATAAAGATAAGCAGGTATTTAAAAACGCCGTTGATCGCGCGCTGGAACTGCTTGATCTTACGATTCAGGATCTCCGCTGGCGCAAACGCCTAAAAGAAATTGTTCGCGTCCGCGAAATGCTTATTGATGCTTTGGGGGGCGGTAAAGAATACGGAAGTTCATTTGAATCGCTGGATAAATACTTTCTTTCTTTTGCGCTTGTCGCCCGGTTACATCGTTAAGGAATATAATGGCTAAAAAACTAAGAATTTTGTTTATAGCGATTGTTGCGCTTGTAGGCGCTGGTTTTTACGCCTACCGGAATTATTATCCGGCGATCCGGCCAGTGATAAATCCGCCGCCGGAAGATATTGTAAAATTGATTGAAGAGGGTAATAAATTTCCAGCTGAGGTTCCAAAAGAAGGAGAAATACCGCCGAAATTACAGATTCCGGCCAATACCACCGGAATGTCCTTAAAACTTCCGCAGGGTTTTTCAATTTCCATTTTTGCCAAGGATTTGCCGGGCGCACGGGTGATGGCATTTGATTCTTTTGGCAATATGTGGGTAAGCCAGACATCGCGGGGTATAATTTCTCTGCTTGAAGTTAAGGACGGGAAAACAATCGTCCAAAATGATATTTTTACGGGTTTGCGCAAGCCTCACGGCCTTGCCTTTGATCCGCAAAGCCCCACCATGCTTTATTATGCCGAGGAAGATAAAATATCGCGGGTCGTGGTGTATAGCGACGGCGAGCCGGAAAAAATTGCTGATCTGCCGTCAGGCGATGGTCATTTTACGCGAACCCTCGGATTTGGTCCGGACGGACGGCTTTATGTATCAATTGGCTCATCCTGCAATATTTGCAATGAAAGTGACTCCCGCCGGGCCAAAATATTTTCCATGAATAAAGACGGCAGTGATTTTAAGGAATTTGCGCGCGGATTGCGCAACGCCGTATTTTTTGCCTGGAATTTAGTTGACGGCAGAATGTGGGCCACCGAGATGGGTCGCGATTGGCTCGGGGATAATATTCCGCCGGATGAAATAAATATTATAGGGGGCCCTTCGACAAGCTCGGGGCAAAATTCGGTTCCGAATTTTGGCTGGCCAATTTGTTATGGTAAAAATATCCACGATACTGATTTTGACAAGAACATTTATATCCGAAATCCTTGCGAGGATATGGCAGGAAGTCATATTGATATTCCGGCTCACTCCGCCCCCTTGGGTTTAGGATTTATACCCAAAGAAGGCTGGCCGGAAGAATATTGGTATGATCTTTTGGTGGCGTATCATGGCTCATGGAACCGAAGTGCGCCAACCGGCTACCAAGTTGTGCGGCTAAAACTTGATGCTCAAGGCAATTTCAGCGGATTTGAGGATTTTATCACGGGCTGGCTTACTCCCAAAGGGGAAGCACTGGGCCGCCCGGTTGATATTTTAATTCAACCCGGAGGCAAAATGTATATATCGGATGATAAAGCCGGAGTGATTTATAAAATCATCTATAGAATTCAGACCGTCCGAAAACTTTAAACACCGGGTGTTTTTCCGTTCAACACCCGGTGTTGACGGACAGTTTTCGGACGGTCTTACCGAATTATGGAACAACAAACTCAAAAATGGCCAAATGCTTTGGTGCTTCTCCGCCACGGCCAATCGCGTTATAATGAAGAGCGGGAGCTCGTAAATCGCGGGGTTTTAAAAACGTATTCGGCGGCGCTCAAGGCCATGCGAGACGCCGATTATCCGTTATCCGCCCAAGGAGTAAATCAGGCTAAAAAAACAGCGCGTTTCCTTAAAAAACATTATGGGCGTTTTGATATAATTTTTACATCTCCATTTGCGCGCGCCTTAAAGACGGCGCAGATTGTGGCGCGGCAATTTCCGACCGCCCAATTTATCATTGAAGAGCGGATCCGTGAAAAGGAATTCGGTATAGCGGATGGACTCACCGCGGAGGAATTAAAAGAATTTTTTCCGCATGAATACGCGCGCAAGCAGAAGGAAAAAAAATATTATTACCGGCCGCCGGGCGGAGAATCATATCCTGATGTAAATTTGCGAATTTGGTCATTTCTGAATACTCTTGTTCGTGAACATGCGCGTACTAACATTCTTATTGTTTCGCATTCCGCCGTGATGCTGTGCTTCCGGAAACTTCTTGAAAAATTAGATGAGACAGATCTTTTGCGTATAGATAAAGACGACGAGCTTAAAAACTGCGGGATTATTTCATATCACTATGATCCGCACCTGAAACCCAAACCGAAACTCAAACTTGAATTTTATAATAAAATTTTAGAATGAAAAGAAAAATTATTTCAAAAAAACTTTGGAAATTACGGCCCAGAACCCTTGAGATTCACGGCGGAGGCGATTTTAGCGATCATGAATTGCGGCCAGTGGTGGATCGCGTTACCGCCTATCCTTTGGGTTCGTTTGAGCGCGCCAAGCGTCTTTTTGCCGGAGAGGAAAGAGGGTTTATTTATACTCGTATCAACAATCGTACAGTGGATCGGCTTGAGAAGCGTGTTGCGGCCCTTGAAGGGGCGGAGGCGGGTCTTGCGACTTCATCTGGAATGTCCGCGATTCTTATGATCTCTGTTCATCTTGCACATAGCGGCGGGCATATAGTTTCTTCTAACAGGCTTTATGGCGGCGTTCTTCATTTATTCCGTGAATTGTTACCTAAACTTGGCATTTCAGTAACATTCGTAGAAAATCCGTATGATCTTGGCGAGTGGGAGCGTGCCATTCGGCCTAATACTAAATTTCTTGCACTTGAAAATCCATCAAATCCTCTTATTGATCTTTTTGATCCAAAACCTTTAGTGCGACTCGCACATTCACATGGAACCAAATTAGTTGTGGATAATACTCTTGCAACTCCGGTTCTCATGCAGCCCCTAAAATTTGGTGTAGATATTGTGTGGCACTCGCTCTCAAAATACTTTGGCGATGGTGAGGTGATTGGCGGATGCATCCTCGGGAAGAAACAACTGATCGACGATTTACGTTTTGGCTGGTTTAGAACTTTGGGACCCTGCATGTCGCCGGACAATGCTGCGATTTTTTTATCTCACTCCGAATCGCTTTTTGGACGGATGGCGGAACACTCAAAAAATACCCT
>LCKU01000014.1 GCA_001001625.1 Parcubacteria group bacterium GW2011_GWA2_45_30
GTACTACGCAATCATCATCTGTGAAAAATATAATTTCTCCTTTGGCGCGTTTGATTCCTTGATTGCGGGCGTGCGATACGCCGTGATTTTTTTGTTTTAAGTATGTAAAATTGATTTCCGGATGATTTTTTTGAAATTCTTCGGCAACGCGATTCGTATAATCACGCGATCCGTCATTAATAACAATAACCTCATACATATAGCGGGGAACTGTCTGCGCGGCAACTGCCTCAAGGCCTTGCTTAAGAAGCCCGGCGCGATTGTAAGTTGGGATGATGATGGAATACTTTATCATACGTTTAACGTTTAATACCCGACGTCTGATACCCGCCAACTGTTAATTATTCATACTGGTTGGTTGCGGTTGCCAAGTATTTTATCGCACAGCTCCCAAATCTTTTGAAATTCCCAGCCCAATCTTACAAGGCAAAAATCACTAAAGCATGTGGCTTGAATCATGGCCATATTTTTTTTAAAAGGCGGTTGTCGTATAAGCTCGTTAAGCGTACCAAGCCTTTTTATAGTAAACCAGTATTTAAAAATTGACGGACAATAGAATGGCAACAATTCAGGATTTTTTTGAGTAAGATGATAAGTTCCCCGTCCGTGGTTAAAAAATTTTCTCATAACCTGGTAATATCCAAGGGGCTTTAAATGTAAAACAGTGAATGGAACATAGAGAAGCGAATGCCCAGATTTCATTATTCTGGCTTTCAACTCCCAATCGACAAGGCCCACAAAATTTATAAATTCGTCAAATCCTCCGAATTTATCTAAAACTGATTTTTTATATGATGTGTTTGCGGTATTTCCCGCGGGGTTAAGAAAAAATTTATTATTTTTAATCTCTTTTTTTTGTGAAATTATATTTTTAAACCTTTTTTGCAACCGTAACATGGTGTAATTTACAAATAAACTTTTTTTATACATATCCTCCGGATATTCATACCACCCCCCCACGCCCGCAACCTCCGGATGACGGCGATAACCATCCGCGAGAGTTTCAATCCAATTCTCGGGTACTACGCTAGGGGATGTTGTTTCTTAAATTCATCTATAATTTTGTCCGTATTATCACGCGAGCCATCATTGATAACAATGACCTCGTACGTATCGCGGGGAACTGTCTGCACGGCAACTGCCTCAAGGCAGTTTTTGAGCAGGGTGGCGCGATTATAGGTTGGAATGATGACGGAATATTTTAGCATACGTTTGTCAGTTGTCAGTTGTCAGTTGTTAGTTGTTGTGGATTGTCAATTGTCAGTTGTTACTTGTCAGGTGTTAAGTGCCGGGTGTTGATTACCGCATGTGGATAGTGGGGTATTTACATTTTACACCAGAAAACATAGCGTAAAAAGTATGAAAGGTCAAACCATATTAAAAATCCCGTTTTTTTTGATTATTGCGGCTGTTATCTTTACGCTATTCGCATTTAAAAAACTGGCGCATATCCTGACATTTGGATATTTATTTCAATCGCGGAGCGCGGGGAGGGGGTCTGGATTGCCCATTGAATTTGTCACCGATCCGAATAATCTTGATATTTATAATTCCGGGGGATGTTAGATGGCTTATCTAAATTCTTGAGGATACCCATGTATTAAATTTATGGTGAATATTTATAATAATTCACCGCAATCAGACGCCCCCCCGGGTGAAAAACATCCATTGTATCGCAACGCGAAAGTGGCGATTTTAGGAATAATAATTTTACTGCTTCTGGGTGGGGGCGGGTATTTGGGGAACTGTGCCGCCAGCCATCCGCTTTTCTCTTACAACCGGCCCCTTGACCCCGAGACGTATCAATATCGCTATTATTTCGGCAAACGGCTGAATTTCTGCTGGAACTTTTTATCCCAGCCGCGCTCGCCGCAAGGAACTGACCAAAGTGTCGCGATTCCCATTATGGGGCCGCAAAAAGTGTTCCGGCTTCCAGCTGGTACCCGTTAACCGGAGATACTAGTGTCAAAGCTCTACGCGGGATTCGTGTTGATTACTTACAAAAGCGACGTGCTTTCTCAAGATAAAATTGCCCAACGAAAAACAGCCGGTCTCTCTGAAGAAAGAATCCGAGAGGCGGTGGAGCGCGCAAAAGATAACAAGAGGATTCCGCAGGAAGTCATTGAACAGTTAAAAACAATTGCCTCCCGCACTCCGCTGGTAATTGTGACGGGTCGGAACAGAAATGCCGGATGGGACATCGCTTTGTCCGCTCTCGGCCGCCAGGACAAATTCAACCTTGAAAACGGACAATTAACCGAGGAACATATGGGCCGCATCTGGGATTTTCTCCTTCGCTACCGCAACCAACCCGAGTCAGCAAAATCCAAAACAGCCAATAGTGCGACCGCTCCGGCGGAAATTGATGAAACAGAATAAAATGACGTCTTTAAAAAATCATCCGATCCTAATCGGAGGATTTTTCATATTGCCTCAAAACCAATAATTTAATACCATCAAGCCATGGAACCGCGCACGCTTATCCTCAAAACAGAAACCAGATTTGAAAAAGAAGCGGAGAGAATTAAACATTTTTTTTCCCGCGCCAACGAATTTTTATTCTGGAGAAAGCATTTTGCAAACCATGGGTTTGAATTTAGCCCGGAAAGGTTTGGCCGGGATTATTGGCAAACGATTCCGTTTTTCGAGAAACCGAGCCGCTTGCTCTACTGCGTCCAGTAACGGCGGGCGGACGAAATTTCAAAAAGGAAGAATTTCGCACTCTGTTGGTGGAGAACGCATACGTAATCGGTCTTTTGGGAACGCTTTACTGTATTGATGCCAACCGCATTGAAGGAATCAACCGCCACCAACTGCTTTTATTGAATCCTCACCCAGCCGCTAAAAAAATTGATAAGACCCTGGATGATTTTAGTCCGGACAACATCAGCGCATTTCCGGCCGCGTTAACACATCTCTCCTCTCTCATGCTTGAAAACAAGATTACGGCGCCGACTTCAATTCAAAATATATTCCTTAGGGGTGATTTTCTACAAAATTCTCAACGCGCTTTGATTGAAAACGTGTTCAAAAAAATATCCATAGAATTAGGTTATGGCCTGGGCGAATTCGGGAGAATCGGCAATCTTTGTACGTTCCTTGCAAAAAAATACGGTTTAAGCGCTTTTCATCCAGTTCAATACCGCCGCCTGATTGAACTTGCGGATATTGATGAAAACGGATACGGAGAGATTGTGGCGACCTCTTTTGGCAATCCCGCAACTTGCCTGATTCGCTATCGTACCGGAGACGTGGGGCGCGTATTGCAAGAAGAATGCGAATGTGGAAAAAAATTTACGCTTATCCTAACCGGAAGAAAAAATTTTGACTATGTAAAATGCGCCGGCGCCATGCTGGTGCGCCAGGAACTTGAACGGGTCTTAACGTCCCTGAAAGATTATATTGAAGAATGGAGAGCCGAGACGCGAGAAGTTCTCAATGGCGTGCGAATTGTCGGCGAAATCACGTTAAAAATTAAAGTAACGTCCGGATATGCTGTACTGGCAAATCCTAAAGAATTCATCCGCGCCGAAGTGGAGAAAAATCTATTCCTGACACCCACCCATACGCTCGCAAACCTTATCTCAAGCGGCGCATTTCTCCCGCTAAAAATTGAACAGGCAGATAGTTTTCCCGAAACAAAAAAACCGCTTCTTTTGCGACGAGTGGACTGACATCTAACACCTGTTGGCTGTTAAGAAATAAATCCCCCGCAAGATACGAAAAAATGGGCGTTTACGTTCATGTCCGGGTGCGCTTTTTCCATCTGCAGGGCCTTCAGTTCGGCATCGCGCCGATCTCGTTCCTCAACATCCTCATCATGCCGTTTGGGGTGCAGCTGGAAAAAAAATGCCAAGCTAAGTATTCCGAAAAAAAACTTGAGAATTTTGTATCGCAACATATATTTAATGCTAAATCCCCATGCATATTTCGTCAACTAAACGGATATCCACACCAAAATCCGCGGGCGTAACCGCCTTTGCGTTTATTTGCGTATCCATACTGCTGATCTGGGGATGGTCAAGACAAGTAATTTTTGCGGCGCTGGAGGAAGCCAAAACACAGCCGCGTTTTGGGCTGGCTGGCGCGGACACCGCAACGCTCCGCGTAAAAATAAAAGAATTGAAAGAAACCGTCGGCGCGATTGCCGCCCTCTATCCAAAAGCTGAAGACAGGCGCCTTATTGAAACTGCATTTCACCCGATTGATTTTCTGGAATCATTGCCGGATCTGGAAGAGACGCGCCGCGCATTTATAAAAAATCCTACGCTGAAAAACTTTTTAGCCTATCGCCGGGCGCTGGACCGTACCGTAGCTCGCTATCAAAAAGATCTTGAGCGCTACCAAAACGCGCTGGACAATCTGCCTTACGTCGCTAAAAATGAATTTTACCATTATGGGACAAACGCCATAACCCGTGAAATGCTTCTCTCCAATATTTCAGCGCTGATCGCAAACGCGAAAACCCTGAACCGGCGCGCCATACCATCCTTGTCTATTGCCAAGGCCTCTTCCGCGGCCGTTCAAAATCCGGTTTTAACTCCGGACGAACTGCGCGACATTGCCTTTACCCAAAAAATCATTGAGCGCCTGAAGTGGCTGCCGGTCATGCCACTAGCCGAAATTCCGACTGACTGTGGCGTAGATCCGGTCAAAGGAGAACGCGGCCTTTTCTATCTGGCGCGCGTCAACAAATTTCTTACTCCATTATCCATTCGTCAGGCCTTTTTTCACTTCACTTTAAGTTACGGCGAAGAAACGCGATTTTTCAAGCCGCTCCGCGAAGCCGGACTGGAATATTATTGGCAGCCAAACTTCAATTATTATTCTTGTCCGGATGTTGCCTACCACGCCCAAATTTTTACGCTCTATCGCGTGCGGGAATTATTGCTGGAATGGCGCGCCAGCCGCTGGAATATAGAATTACCCGAACTTACCTCCGCCATTGACTCGTTTCTTAAAGCAGACCCGATCTGGCGCGAAACGCAAGACAAAATGTTTAACGCCATGCGATCAACGCTGGAAAAATATCCGGATGAAAAACTGCGCGAACTTGCCGGAAACGACATGCCGGACTTGCTCCGCGAAATTCTTGAAATCAACCGGGAGAAAAGCGGATATTTTGAAAAACTTATCCGTCGGGGAGTTGCTGAAAACCGGAACCTGCTAAAACTAACCGCGCTTCTTCCCCAACCCCTTAAAATAAAGGAGCTTTTTATCACGCGCTCCCTCCCTTCGCTCTATTTCCTGCCGTTTAACGGGTCGGTATGGCTCGACGATGCGCCGCTTTCATTTGTCCGGTATTACGGACAAACTAAATACTACCTTGATTATCAGACCCTGCTTAAAACATATCCGGAAAAAACAATTCTTGACCTCATCGCCTTGTCATTCGGGATGGCTAAACAACGATCCGATCCTTAAGGTGTGTGGATAAATTGGGTTGTGTGTTTCCGACCCCTCGCTTATATTGAGTGTAATGGCTAAACCCGGTTTTTTAGATTATCATCGCGTTTCAAACTTATGGCAAACGTGTTTTTTGATATTCACTTTTTTAACTATTGCCGCGAACGTTTCAGCTGGTCCTGGTCCTGGTCCTGGTCCTGGTCCTGGTCCTGAGGATATTGATTATCGCACCGAAGGCCTGGCTACTGCTCCGGGCGGACTCACTGCTGGACAACTTGTAACATTTTCCGCAACGGTGAAAAACTACGGGGGTGATCCGGAAGGAATTCCTTCCCAAACCCGTTTGCGCTTGGATATAGATAATAACGGTACCTGGGATTTTACTCCGGCTGATCAAACCACCGGAGGATTGACTAGCGTAGGATCAGCCAATGATTCAGAAGTTGAGACCTGGTCCAGTGTCTGGACCGCGACTGCCGGAACGCATCTTTTTGAAGTATGCGCGGATGTGGAGTTGATTATTACCGAAACCAACGAGGGAAATAATTGTACGACACAGACGTTTACCGTATTGCCCGCCGTCACCTACAACCTCACTGTTAATTCCTCCGGGGCTTCCTCGGTGGTTATCACCAGCTCCTCCGGCCACGGCGGCACCACCAATTACACCCGCTCGGCCTTGGCGGCCGGCGCCAATGTTTCGCTTACTGCTCCGGCAACTTCGGGCGGCAACAATTATTCATCCTGGTCCGGATGCGACAGTGTCTTGGGTAATACTTGTTCCGTGAGCATGAATGCGGCCAAGACCGTGACCGTAACATATACGCCTCCGGCTCAACCCGATTACATCGCCGAAGGATTAGCCACCGCGCCCGGCGGTCTTACCGCAGGACAATCCGTAACCTTTGCGGCGACCGTAAGAAACTCCGGGGCAGGTGCGGCATCCGTATCTTCCCAAACCAATTTGCGCTTGGATATAGATAATAACGGCAGCTGGGATTTTACTCCGGTTGATCAAACCACCGGAGCATTGGCTGCGGGAGCAACCGAAGTTGAAAACTGGTCCAATGCCTGGACCGCGCAAGTTGGAACGCATCTTTTTGAAGTGTGCGCGGACGCGGGGTCGGCTATTGCCGAAACCAACGAGGGGAGTAATTGCGCAACACAGACGTTTACCGTATTGCCCGCCGTCACCTACTACAACCTCACTGTTAATTCCTCCGGGGCTTCCTCGGTGGTTATCACCAGCTCATCCGGCCACGGCGGAACCACTAATTACACGCGCTCGGCCTTGGCAGCCGGCGCCAATGTTTCGCTCACTGCTCCGGCAACCTCGGGAGGCAACAACTATGCCGGCTGGTCCGGATGCGACAGCGTATTAGCCGAGACATGTTCCGTGAGCATGAATGCGGCCAAGACCGTGACCGTAACATATACGCCTCCGGCTCAGCCAGATTACATCACCGAGGGCCTTGGCGTATCTCCTGGCGGTCTTACTGCCGGACAATCCGTAACTTTTGCGGCAACGGTGAGAAACTCCGGGGCAGGTGTGGCATCCGCATCTTCCCAAACCCGTTTGCGTTTGGATATAGATAATAACGGTACCTGGGATTTTACTCCGGCTGATCAAACCACCGGCGCATTGGCCGCCGCCAGTAGTCCAGGGGATACAGAAGTTGAAAACTGGTCCAATGCCTGGACCGCGCAAGTTGGAACGCATCTTTTTGAAGTGTGCGCGGACGCGGGGTCGGCTATTGCCGAAACAAACGAGGGAAATAATTGTACGACACAGATATTCAGCGTGGGGGTGGCTCCAACACCGGATCTTACGGTTGGCCCGAGTATTACGGTAAACGGAACATTGATCGCCGGCATGCCGTTGACATTCACCAATAGCGGCGTTAACAATAGCGGCACTGCGCCAGCTGGCGCATCCACCGCCCGCTTTTGCATTGATAATTCAAACTGCCTTACATCCTCAACCGGACAAGTGAATGCGCCGAGCATAGGAGCGCTGGCTACTGGCGCAAATTCCGGTTCAATTACATCCAGTTCCTGGACCGCCACCATAGGGCCGCATACCGTGTATTTTTGCGCGGATGTTTTTCCGGTTCCGCCGCCCGGCGCCGTAACCGAGTCAAATGAAAATAACAACTGCGCAGGCGCAGGAACCTCATTTACCATTGGTGCGGCGTTTGATTTTACGCTATCCAACAACGGCGACGTATCCATAACCCAGGGCCTTAATACATCCCGAACCATCAATGCCTCGCTTGATTCCGGCGCAACCCAGTCAGTTGCATTTTCCGTAACTTCAGCGCCGATTTCCGGTGTCAGTTTTTCCTTCGCCCCATCTCCCGCATCCTGTAGTCCCGCTTGTTCAAAAACCCTAAATATCTCAACTTCCGGCTCAACTCCGGCCGGGGCGTATCCCGTAACTGTTACCGGAACAAGCGTCGCTCTTACCAAAACCACCCAATTCACCCTTACGATTCTTCAACAAACTCTTTTGATTTCTTCGCTTAATATCGTTCCGAACCCGGCGGATCCGGGTATTAGCCGAAATATAACTGCCACCCGCGACCCATCCAGCACTGCGCTCGGTATGATTAATTATTCTTTCTGGTGGAATTGTAATAATGCAAGCGCAAACGTGAGTACGGTTTCAGCTGATTCTTCATGCGGTTCGCTTCCGGCAGATGCCGCCGGAGGCGGTTGTACTGTGGGTTCTAACGGAGCCAAATGCAACGGAGAAAATGCAACCTCAATGATGGTTTCCCGCGCTTATTCCGCGCGCTCCACCGCCAAAGTAATAATGGAGCAAGGTCCTGCTCCGTCTGCCGAACGCCGCACCACGGTCAATGTTAATCTTGATGCAACTTGCACCGCAGTTCCGGCCATAGCATCCGTGGTTGACGATACGGTGCGCTGGACCGCATTTCCCACTGGCGGCTCCGGATCATATACTTTTACCTGGTCCGGAAGTTCTCCGTTGGGAGGGCGGACCGGAAATCCGGTTGACGTAGTATATACCTTAAGCGGCCAAAAAAACGGGTCCGTAACCGTAAACGACGGATTCACAAGCGACGGCCCCAACACCTGCACCAATTCTCCCATAACCATAACCGGAAGATTTCTGACATTTGACGTAAATCCAACCCCGATCAATGCCGGACAATCAACCGTGGTCAGGTGGAGAACTGAAGAATTTCCTCTTAATTCCTGTACGCTTAATGACAACAATCCGGACACAGCAATAAACGGCGGCCTGGTTTCCAATAATTGCGGAATTGCAGGATCCCCCGCCTGTCCCGCGGTAAATCTTGCCATCACCACCATCTTCACCCTGACTTGCGACGGTATATCGCGAAACGCAACCGCGCAGGTAAGGCCGCCGCCCTCATTTATCGAAATCCCGCCACCGTAATTTTTCACGAATCTTTAATGAGATTAATAAATAAACCGCCGGCTTTGGCGGTTTATTTATAACAATATGTGCAACACTCGGTGTTTAACAATCAATTTCAAGTTCTTTATTCATTTCTTTGGCGCCGCTTGTTTCTACAAAATTTTTATATTCAGTTTTGTCTGAAAATTGTGAAAGAATAACTTCTGATTTAAGCAAATTTCCCCAGCGATTTTTTTCTGCATAATCTTGATAACTTGACCACGGAAATGAGATTTCTTTATTATTCCAATCTTGCAGTTCTCGAGGGTTTCTGTGTATATAAGCAGATAGATATAAAAGTTGCCGGTTATCTTCTACGTGTACGGCTTTAAAGGGTCCCTGGAAAAGATGTCCAACTTTTTGATATTTCGTATTGAAATATTTCGTATATCCGTTTAAAATCCTCTGCATGTACCTGGAAATTCCGCCCTCTTCTTTTTCAAAAACTGTCATATGAAAATGGTTTGGCATTAGCACAAAATTTTCGAGTTCGACGTAGCGTTTAGTGGCAATTTTATTTACTTCCGCATCCGAAATGTTAAACACTCGGTGTTTAACAAAATACGATACCTGTCGGCTTAAATTGATAAAATGAACTGGGGCCTGGTTATGGAGCAGAAGAAATAAAAAACGTATGCGATCTTTATTGTTTTGAAAAATCGGCTGTTTATTATTCCCTCTGTTAAAAATATGGTAATGTTCTTCAGGTGCGAATTGAACTTTGCGCATATGAATCCCATGTTATCTTAACAGCAAAAAATGTGCAACACCGAGTGTCGAACATATTGAGATGAATTCAAACCTGTGATACGATATAAAAATTATGCCGTCACTTCTTGCGCAAAAAACTGGCGAGGCCATAATCATTCCGCGGGACGAGGAGCAAAAATTGCTCGCCGAACTTAAAAAACGCGATGATACCGAGGCCTTGCGCCTCCAACGATTTTTGGCTATGCCGGATCTTTCGCGCCACGCCGGCAGTCCCTTAAAAGAAATAGTTGACCGGGCCGCAAAAGTCAAAAGTTTAACGGGATTTGATGTCATTGAGATTCCGGAAATTGTTTCCACCCACATTTTATTTGATCTTTTTAACATGCCGCCCGGACATCCGGCTCGCAGTAAATCGGACACATATTATGTTAATGAGAATCATGTGTTGAGAACTCACGATACGGTTTTCTGGTATTATTATTTAAACCACCCGAAAATTAAAAAGAGGATTGAAAATAAAGAACCGCTGGGGGTTATTTGCTACGGGAAAGTTTATCGCAAAGATGAAATCGACAGGCAGCATATGAATGTTTTTCATCAGTTTGGGGGATTACTTATCGGTCCCGATGATAAAATAACCATCACCCCCGATGATTTAAAAAATGCGCTTTCCGAGATCGCCAAAAGCATTTTTGGCCAGGTAAATTTCCGTTTTTACGAACATCAATTTCCCTATACCGATCCGAGTTTTGAAATGGAAGCAGAAATTAACGGTCAATGGATAGAAATGCTGGGATCCGGTATGGCCCGCAAAAGCGTTTTGGCTAATTTCGGATTAACAAATTATCACGGCTGGGCATTTGGGTTTGGTCTGGAACGACTGGCAATCGCCAGCCTGGATTTGCCGGATATACGCCTCTTGTGGTCTGAAGATCCGCGAGTCACCCGCCAACTGAAACTCGGCCAAAAATTCGTAGAAGTCAGCAAATATCCGCCGATTGTGCGCGACATATCGTTTGTGGTGGATGCGGATTTTATACCCAATAATTATTTTGACCTTATTCGCGACATTGGCGGAAATTTAGTGGAAGAAGTCAAACTTTTGGACAAATATGAAAATCCGGAAAAATTCGGGGCCAGTCGCGTAAGTTATACCTATCGCATTACTTATCGCAGCACCGAACAAACTCTAACCACAGAAGAAATAGACCCAATCCAGGCAAAAATTTATCAGCAAACCAAAGAAATATTTCACGCTTTATTGCGGTAGATCATTGAAGTCCGACTTCAATAGCAGACTATTGAAGTTGGACTTCGGAATATGAAACGACGGGAGGAAAAATCAGATTACACGCGTAAGATAAAATCATCATATCTAAGCCATATTTTGCCCCAAAATTTTGGGGCAAAATTGCTTGTATAGACGAAACAAATTTGCTACAATTTAAAGGTATTATGTCCAAGAAATCAATTAAAAAAATAGCCCAAAAATCCGCTGCCAAGCCAGACGACTCCTATACCGCCAAAGATATTTACGTGCTGGAGGGGCTTGAACCGGTGCGCAAGCGCCCGGGCATGTATATCGGATCTACCGGACCGGACGGCCTGCATCATTTGGTGTGGGAGGTTTTGGATAATTCAATTGACGAGAGTTTGGCCGGTTTTGCCAAAAACATCGCCATCACATTTTTGCCGCAAAATAGAGTAATGGTGATTGACGATGGACGCGGAATCCCGGTTGAAATCCACAAGCAAACCAAGAAGTCGGCGCTGGAAACCGTAATGTGCACCCTGCATGCCGGAGCCAAATTCGGCGGCGAGTCGTATAAAGTATCCGGCGGACTGCACGGCGTAGGGGTCTCCGTGGTAAATGCCCTGTCAATCTGGATGAAGGCCGAGGTCTGCCGCGATGGCAGCCAATACACCCAGGAATATGTGCGCGGCAAACCCAAATATTCCGTAAAAAAAACCGGGAAATGCGGAGGATCAGGCACAGCCGTTACTTTTGAACCTGATCCGGAAGTATTTGAAAAAATTTCATTTGACTGGAACCGGGTACTGGAACACGTGCGCCAACAGGCCTATTTAACCAAAGGAGTTAAAATTTCGGTTTTTGACGAAAGATCCGGCGGCAAAGCCAAAGACGAATCCGTGCTTCGCACTTCCCACGCGTTTTATTTTGAGGGCGGCATAATATCCTACATAAAATATCTTAATCGCAGCGAAGACATCAAACACGAAAATATTTTTTATGTTTCCCGCGAGGCGCAGGCGGGCGCGCGCAAAATCCTGGTGGAAGCCGCGTTTCAGTACACCGACGACATACAAGCCAAAGAGATGTCTTTTGCCAATAATATTTTTACGCCCGAGGGCGGAATGCATATGACCGGATTTCGTACGGCCCTAACCCGCGCGCTCAATGACTATGCCCGCAAAAATGAATATTTAAAAAAAGACGAGGATGCGTTGACCGGAGATGATACACGCGAGGGAATTACGGCCGTAATTTCCGTAAAACTCAAAGAACCCCAATTTGAAGGACAAACCAAGGCCAAACTCGGCAACCCCGAAGCGCGAACCGCGGTTGAGGCGGTAGTGGGAGATGCCCTTCAGGAATGGTGTGAAAAATTCCAGCGTGACGCCGAACAAATTATGGGCCGGGCGATCCTGGCGCAAAAAGCGCGCAAGGCCGCCAAAGCCGCGCGCGAAACCGTACTGCGCAAGGGTGCCATGGACGGCATGATGCTGCCGGGCAAATTGGCGGATTGCCAGTCGCGCGATCCGTCGCAATCCGAATTATTCCTGGTGGAAGGCGATTCCGCTGGAGGTAGCGCCAAACAAGGGCGAGACCGCAAATTTCAGGCGATATTGCCATTGCGCGGAAAAATTTTGAACGTGGAGAAGGCGCGACTGGATAAAATACTCGCCTCCAAAGAAGTGCGCTCCCTAGTTATCGCGCTGGGTGCTGCCATCGGAGACGAATTCGATGTAAAAAAACTTCGGTATCATCGCACCATCATCGCCACCGACGCCGATGTTGACGGTTCCCACATCCGAACCCTGCTTTTGACTCTTTTTTACCGTTATTTCCGACCCATAATCGAACACGGCTATCTTTACATCGCGACTCCGCCGCTTTATAAAATACAATCCGGAAAAAATATCCAATATGTATACTCCGATGCGGAGAAAGAAAAAGTCGCCACCGAAATTTCAAAACAAAAAATTGAGACCAAAAAGGAACGAGCGCGCGTAAAAGGAAAAGTGGCCGAAGACACGCCCGAATCTGCCGAAATCGTTACGGAGGGAGCAGTAAAAGGCATTGAGATCCAGCGCTATAAAGGACTTGGCGAAATGAATCCTTCGGAGCTTTGGGAAACCACCATGAATCCTGCGGCGCGAATTCTAAAACAAGTAACTATCAAAGACGCCACCGAGGCCGACCGAATTTTTGATATTTTAATGGGAGATGAGGTGCTCCCACGCAAGAAATTCATACAAACGCACGCAAAAGCCGTAAAGAACTTAGACATTTGACAGGGCTAATGCTCCGCGCTATACTTAAAACCGAAGGCCTGCGGGCCTTTTAAAAAAGGGAAGACACCAACAGCACGAACAGTAACGAACAGCACCAACAGAGCTGTTCGCGCTGTTCGCAAGCCGCCAGAGGCGGCGAAACTGTTAGTGCTGTTCGCGAAAAATGCTTGAACGATTAACAACTTTTCTCAAAGAAACTAGGATTGAACTGAAAAAAGTTACCTGGCCGAGCCGCGAAGACACATTACGTTACACCATAACGGTTGTAATCGTAAGTCTTAGTGTCGCCGTGTTTTTAGGAGGACTGGATTATTTATTCCAGTGGGTTTTGAATACATTCATACTATGAAACGAATTATTTAACGAATATAAACTGATCATTCGTTAAAATTCGTTTTATATTCGCATAAATGCCTAAGCAAACATCCGAATTTGGTAGAAATTGGTACGCGGTCCATACCTATTCCGGGTATGAGGACGCGGTTGCGCGGAACTTAAAACAGCGCATTGAATCCATGGGCATGGAGGATAAGATTTTTAACGTGATGGTGCCGATAGAGAAAAAAATCAAAATTAAAAACGGCAAACGGCGCGTGGTTGAAGAAAAAATCTATCCCGGATATGTTTTGGTCGAGATGATCGTAACGGACGACTCCTGGTATGTGGTGCGAAACACCCCGCGCGTTACCGGATTTATCGGAGCCGGCACCACGCCGACTCCGCTCTCGCCGGAAGAAATGGAGGTTCTACTGAATCGCATCGGAGAGGAGGAACCCAAATTCAAAATCGATGTCTTGATCGGAGATCCGGTAAAAATAACCGACGGGCCGTTCAAGGACTTTGACGGCAAAGTGTCTGAAGTTGACCAGGAACGCGGCAAAATCAAGGTCTTGATGAATGTCTTCGGCCGCGACACCCCGGTGGAACTGGATTCG
>LCKU01000015.1 GCA_001001625.1 Parcubacteria group bacterium GW2011_GWA2_45_30
ATCCTCGTCCGGCGGAGAAATCTTAAATACAGGCAAGGAACGCCTTAGCACAATAAATGACTTTCCCCGTTTTATTTCGGAAACGTAATTCTCAACATTTTCCCGAAGATCTTTTAACCCGATGACATTGCTCATGTTTTAAGTTTATCTTTAAGTTAACTTTGCGTCAAGAGCCGCCTGCAGGAATCGGACCCGCGTACGTGGTTTACAAAACCACTGCTTTGCCACTAAGCTAAGGCGGCATCATCAATTATATCATATATCATGCGAGCCGCGACTCGTCGCCGACATCGCTTTTCCGAGGACGAACCTCCTCAATTTTAAGAGATTTAGGCGACGTGGGATCTGGCAATGAAGCAACTGTTGAATCAGATGATTTCTGCAATTCGTTATTTCCCGCGGCCACGCCATTGGTTATGCCATGTCCATTGCCGTTTCCGCGTACCCGCTTCAGCAGAGATACCATACTATTATCCGTGCGCATCAAAATAATATGCGTTCGATGAAGGATTTTAGCAACAACGCTCCAGAAAAATTCCTTAATCTGGCCTTCGGTATAAAACGACTTGAAACGCAATAAAAATACGCGCACGCGGGCCGAGTCCTCCTCCAAACGCCGTGCAATAACATCATCCGGAATTGCCACCAATTCCGGGATTTTTTTAGAAATCAAGTACCAAAGCGTAAAAGCGCTCCCGACAAAAATAATTCCCAAAGAAATGTTAAAAATCATAATTTTTTCACACTGAAGAATATTTATATCTCAAATCTCACAAATTTTCCCACCTTAATATTTTCCCCGAATTTTCCGATGGCTTCGTTGATTACCTCTTTAATCGTCTTGTCCTGATCTTTAACAAACGGTTGCTCAAGCAATGAAATTGCCCCAAAAAATGCCTTTAATTTCCCGTCAATAATCTGTTCTGCAACCTGTGCGGGTTTCCCCATTTTTTTTACTTCCTCTTCAACCTGTGATTTTTCAGCGTTCCACACATCCGACGGCGCAACATCCAAAGAAAGATAGAGTGGCCGCATAGCGGCAACCTGCATCGCTAAATCATGCGCCAGCTCGCGAAACGCGGGGTTTCGCGCCACGAAATCTGTTTCGCACAAAAGTTCCACCATTGCTCCTATCTTGCCGTTAGAATGCAAATATGAATCCACCAGGCCCGCCCCGGTTTCCCGGCCCGCTCTTTTGACGGCGGATCCGCCCATTTTCCGCAGCAAAGCGGCCTCGGCCTTAGCGGTATCTCCGCCGGAATCCTCAAGAGCTTTTTTTACATCCGAAATCCCGGCTCCGGTTTTCTCGCGCAAATCCTTAATTTGTTGAGCTGTTATCATTTATGTAGAAGCAGCATTAAACGCAATACTACTACGCGAAAATATACGCAATCAAATAAGTGAGGCATCGTGCGATTCGAGACAATGGGAGAGCAAACAGTCTGTATTCGCCCGACCCTGCAGGCCACCGCAGGAGATGCCGAACAAAAAATCTATTCACTTTTCACATCCCTCATCTTTACTCCCTCTTCTATTGTTTCAGCAACTCTCCCCAGCATATAGCGCACGGCCGGAAGCGCATCATCATTGGAAGGAATAGGATAAGTTATGGAACCAATATCCGAATTCGTATCACAAAGCGCAACCACCGGAATTTTAAGACGTTTCGCTTCGCGAAGCGCAGTTACATCCTCGTTTATATCCACGATAAAAAGCGCATCCGGCAGGCGTTTCAATGTCCTTGCCCCGTCAAACATCCTTTGGAGTTTTGCCAAATCCTTGCCTTTTTCCATCTGCTCTTTTTTGGTGTACTTTCCCCACTCGCCCGAGGCCTTCTCTTTTTCCATGGTTTCCATTTGTAAAAGGCGCTTTGATATTTCCTTGAAATTCGTAAGCGTTCCGCCGATCCAACGTTCGGCATAATACGGCATACCAAACCGGTCTTTTAGTTCAAGCAAAACGCGGCGTGCCGCCGGACGCGTTCCCACCATAAGAATCAGGCCATTTTTTTGCGCAATCCCCTTCAAAAACGCCAAAGCCGCGGCAAGTTTTTCTTTCGTCTTGGTAAGGTCAATAACCGAAATAGTATTGCGCACTCCGAAAATATACGGCTGCATAGCCGGATGATTTTTGGATTTGGCATGTCCCCATTGAATCCCCGCTTTGAGCATCGCCTGTATTTCTTCGTCAACCGTCTCAAATGATATGTCGGAAATTTTGGAACCTACAGTTAATTCAACCATGAGAACCATTATAGCAAAACCACCGGACCCTTGCAAGAGTTGATATAATACGATATAATACCCGTATATGAAGTCAAATATTCACCCCCCATATTATCAGGCCAAAGTCGAATGCTCCTGCGGCAATAAATTCATCGTAGGATCCGCCAAAGAACGAATGGAAATTGAAATTTGCTCAAAATGCCATCCTTTCTATAGTGGCGGGTCAAAAATCGTGGATACCGCCGGACGGGTAGAGAGATTCAAACAACGGCTGGCGAAAAAACACAAATAGATGCAACGATAAACGCAAAATGAACGATTTAGAAACCCTACAACATCGAAAAGAGGAACTCCAGCAAAAACTTGCTGATCCACAAACTCTCCGTGATCCCCAAAAAATAAAGGAACTGTCAATTGAATTTTCCAAAATTGAGAAGCGACTGTCTGAACTTTCGCGTATGATGGAATTGCAGAAAAAAATTGAGGAAACCAAAGAAATACTCAAATCCGGAAAAGATGAAGAAATTTTGGCCTTAGCCCGCGAAGAACTGACTATGCTTGAAAAAGGGTTAAAGACGCTTGAGAAAAAACAGGTAGGCGAAAAAAACCTGCCGCCAGATGTCATCCTGGAAATCCGGGCCGGAGCCGGAGGAGAAGAAGCGTCTCTTTTTGCCGGAGAACTTTTTCATATGTATACCCAATTTGCGAAAAAGCGCGGCTGGGATATTTTGACATTAGATGAATCAAGAAGCGATTTGGGGGGATTTAAAGAAATAATTTTTGAAATAAACGGCGAGGACGTATATAAAATTCTGCAGTTTGAGTCGGGTGTGCATCGGGTACAGCGCATTCCGGAAACCGAAAAAACCGGACGCATCCACACCTCCACCGCATCCGTTGCCGTGCTTCCCAAGGCCCGCGAAATTGACGTAGAGATCAAGCCGCAAGATATTAGGGTTGAATTTTTCCGCTCATCCGGTCCGGGAGGACAAAACGTCAATAAGGTGGAAACTGCGGTGCGGATGACGCATATTCCAACCGGCCTTGTCATAGCATCCCAGGAATCGCGTTCCCAGCAAAAAAACCGCGAGCACGCCCTGGATATTTTACGGGCAAAATTGTTTGAAGTAAAACGCGAGGCCGAGGCAAAAAAAATCGGCGCAACACGCCGCGAGCAAATAGGAACTGCCGATCGCTCCGAAAAAATCCGCACCTATAATTTTCCCCAAGATCGGGTCACAGACCACCGGATTAAAGAATCATGGCATAATATAGAGTCAATAATGGCGGGGAATATTGAAAATATCATTGAGGCATTTAACACTTAAAATCCTCCTCCTATAATCACAAAATCCTATCTATGTCGCGGGCGAGGGCCGCGATCCGATTCGCATACACATTGCAAATATACCTCTTACATGAAGGGCTTCCGGATATATAAGTGCGCGCCGCGCGCGACTCTCCGGAGGCGGTCTGCGCTGTTGCGCCGGCATCCGCCAAAAAAGCGGCAGCTGCGGTAAAAGCATCTTCCACGACCCAGGGACTAGGGGGATTATGGCCGGTAAGTTCCGATACTTTTTTTTCAAAACGCAACCAGGTGGTGGGCAAAAACTGCGCCGGGCCCATAGCCCCCCCGCATCCGTAGGATGGACGGCGCGATACCGGCATTTTGTCCGGATCAAGATTTAACGCGCCGGTAATTTTAAAAAAGGCGTTTTTTTCGGATTCAGCCGCAGCGCGCCGCCCTATGTTCCGATAACAATCATATAAATCCCTTTTCCAGTTTCCAGTGCCAAGATTGGTGCCTACTGAAATAACGCCGTCCTCAAACTGTTTTCCGGTTTCTACCTCAAGTAGCGCCAATAAAAATGCGGGACGTATGCCGGCGCGTTTGGCCGCCAATTCAGCGAATTTAATAGCGTTTTCGGCCGTAACACCTGTTTTTTCAAGATAGAATAATTGGGTTTTAAGCGTTGTTAAATCGCGTTTTTTGGAAGTCAAAAGCTGCTGAAAAAGCGCTTCCTTGCCTTTGGTCAAACGCAGTAATTCCTCCTTTTCTTTTTTCTTTTGCGCCAGAAATCTGCGCTCAACTTCCTGCAAAGAATGCAGACCCTGCTGTTCTTCCTTAAATTCCTCAAGTTCGGCTTTTTCCTTGGCTAAAAGTTCACGATCATTTTTAAAATCTCCGAGTGTCGCTTGAATAGTCGCCTGCACGCGCGTCAAACTTTCAACCGAACTGAAAAATTCGGAAATTTTTGCATACCCCAAAATTATGGCAAGAGGGTTGTGTTGGTCATAGGTGTACAAAGAAAAAAGTCCGGCGGCAATGGCGCGGCGCGACCTTTCTATTTTTTGAGTCAAAGCGCTGATGCCCGAAGTTTTTCCCTCAATTTCAGCCGCGGTTTTTTTAAGAACAAGGGTTAAACGTTTAATTTCAAGTTCCCGGCGTCTGATTTCCGTATCCAGGGTCTTTTTTTCACTATCCAGTGATCGCTTCTCAACCTGTACTGACTGTAACTGGTCATCCAGGGCGTTTGCCTCCTGTTCAAGCTGCCCTATTTGCCGCTCAAGTTCGGCTTTTTTTTGCGCTGATTCTTGGGCAAAAGAATTAGGTATGCCGATAAACAAAAAACCGAGCATAAACATAAAAATCCTCAATATATATGAGGTTTTCCACGCACCATTATTTAATTTAGACGACATGCCTATATTATACCTTAGTTGCCGCCTCCTTGCCAATGCTTTTTTCGTCTGCAGCTTCTCCTTTATCTTTTTCTTTCGCCTCGCGCTTAACTTCCTGCTCAGTTTTCACTTCTGCCACGGCCTCTACTACTGGCGTCTTTTTCAACGCCTCAAGCTCTTCCTCGGCTCTCGGACTCTCCACAAGGATCAAAACCTTGTCCGGCTCGCCAACCGCCTTTACGCCCTGCGGAATAAGAAGATCTTTAATCTTAATTCTGGATTCAAGAATCGCGAGTTGCGATACATCCACCCGAATTTCATGCGGAAGATCTTTGGGAAGCGCCTCCACTTCAATTTCCTGCATTACTTTTACCAAAACTCCGCCATCATTTTTCACCGCGGGCGATTCCCCCACAAATGCCAACAGAACTTTGGTACGAAGCACTTTGTCCATCCGCACCGCGTAAAAATCCGCATGCAACATATCCCCGCGAATAGGGTCGCGCGCAATATCCTGAATCAAAACATTAAATTGTTTTCCCTCAACATCAAGCTCCACAATGGTAGATTCCCCGGCTTTTCTATATACTTTTTCAAATTCCTTATAGGGAACCGAAATCGGCTGGGAAGCCACTCCCTCTCCATACACTACGCTCGGCAAAAAACCTCCCCGGCGCAGGGGTTTTACCTTTCTTCCTAATTCCATCCTTGGTTTTGCCTTAAGTTCTTGCATAAATGTATGGTATCATATCGTGATAAAAAAGCAAAGGACAAAAAAGCCCTTTGTATCAATTTTTTGTACTTTTGAAATAGTAGCACAATAATTAAATTTTTACAAGGTTTGGCGGTATTCGCCCCTCCAATGTCTCAATTATGTTTTTGGCTGCCAACTCTCCCATGGCCTGACGGGTTTCCTCGGTGGCAGATGCGGTATGTGGAGTTAAAATCGCATTTTCGCAATCAGCCAAGCCCGGCGAGAGAGACGGCTCATTCTCATATACATCCAAAGCCGCTCCACGAATTATATTATTTCGTAATGCCTCAACCAGCGCCGCCTCATCCACAATTGGGCCGCGTGAGGTATTTATGAGATATGCAGTTTTTTTCATCAAAGCAAGACGTCTGGCATCAACCAAATGGCGCGTAGTAGGCAACAACGGCACATGAATTGATACAAAGTCCGCTTCGCGGAAGATATCATCTACGTTTTTACGGTATGTCGTTTGTGGTGAGCCGGTCGAATCCACGCCGAATTCTTTCTCAAAATCCTCCGAGCGCTTGGGATCATAATACAACACCTTCATTTCAAATCCTTTAGCCGCGTGATACGCAACCTTTGATCCAATCCTGCCCAGTCCCACCACGCCCAAAGTTTTTTTGGATACATCCGTGCCCAAAAACATCATTGGCTCCCAGCCGTGGTATTTACCGGCGCGAGTAAAACGGTCCGATTCCGGAATCCGATGCGCGATTGATAACATTAAAGAAAACGTGTGTTCGGCCACGGTTTCAGTAAGAACTCCCGGAGTGTTGGTTACCATAATCCCCCGCTCCGTGGCGGCTTTAATATCAATATTATCAAAGCCCACGGCGTAATTTGCGAGTATTTTTACGCCGCTATCTTTCATTGCATCCAAAATTTCCGCATCAATTTTATCAGTAAGCAACGCCAACACCGCGTTATATTTATCTTTTTTAAGATACTCAATAAGTTCCTCTTTTTTAAGGACTCTATCCTGCGGGCCTATGACAACGGCATAGCCCATTTCTTTGAGTATATTTATGCCTCTGTCGGGAATTTGACGAGTGATAAATACTTTCATAAAAAATGCTGTCAACGAGTGTATCACTATTTTGAAACAATGGGAGGACAAAATTGCTTGGTTTTCTCAGCCCGAGGCGGAGAAAAATTTTGTCTGACCTTTAGCGAGGCCACCGCAGGAGCGGCCGAGACGTGTTTCAAAATAGCGATACCGAGCTAAATCTTATTCACTGCTCCGAATAATTTCAATTTATCTTTTACCACCAATTTCATGGCTTTTATGGCCCCCGCGTCCAATTTATACATCGCAACCTCGCCCGGATACTGCTCCAAATCGCGCTTTAATCCATGAACATAGGCCACCCGTAATTCGGTATTTATATGGACATTGGCAATGCCCACGCCAATCGCTTCTTCCACCTCGCCGTCCGGAATCCCGGATCCGCCATGAAGTACCAAAGCAACACTATTTGGGAGCGCACGCCTTATATCCAGCACTCGCTGGACATCCAGGCGCGGATGCGAAGGCGCAATGCCGTGGATATTTCCTATGACTATGGCCAAGCGATCCACCCCGGTGCGCGCCACAAATTCTTTGGCCTGATCCACTTTGGTATAATCCTCGGGCTTTACCTCAATCTTTTCATGGTGGATTTTTGATTCTCCGCGCAAATATCCAAGCTCTCCTTCCACGGAAATTTCTTTATTTTTAACGCGTGCATAATCTACTACCATCTTAGTGCCAATCACATTTTCTTCCATAGGAAAAGAGGAGAGATCAATATGAACGGAATCATATCCGGCATCAATCGCCTCTTGGGCCGTCTCCACGCTTTTATGATGGTCGGCGTTCAAAAACACCGGAATGCCGTATTTTTTCCGGAAAGCATCGCGCAGTGCCACTGCCTCTAAAAGTCCCAGATGCTTTCTTTCCCCCTCCGAAGTCCCGACCATAACCGGAGACCCGATTTCTTTGCAAGCATCCAAAATCGCCCGGATCTGATCAAGTTCAGATGCATTAAAATGCCCGACGGCCCAACCGTTGTCTGTAGCTTGTTTGAGATAATCATTGAGGCTCATATACTATAATGATGACCTTGAAAAACTTAAAATCGTTAGCCCCTGAGCCCATCGAAGGGCAACAAATGGTTTATTTACACAAGGTATGGCTTCGACTACGCTCAGCCAATAACATTTCTTCAAGGGTTTATAACTGGCTTTTTAACTTTCAGAAACAGGCGCAAGAGTAAAAACGCAAGCGCCAAAATTACCACGCCCAAAATCACCGGCAGGATATAAGGAGAGCGCTCGGAAAGAGGCGGCTGAATCTCCTCAAACCAAGGATTTTTTTCAACCGCGCTGGCATTTATTCTATTCAGCGCGCCGGCATCCATATATTGGGAAATTGCCTCTATATCATATTCGGGCCTTCGCGCATTCGGATTACCACCATACAAATAATATTTATTTGTGGAATCAAAATTAAAAAGTATGCGCCGCACCACTCCAGTCAAAGTTACCCCGGATACGCTAATGGGCCGGTCGTCACGGTTAAGAATTAAAAGCCGGAGATAGCGTTTATTTGATTCCGGATATGAAAATTCCAGCCGCTCCCCGCGGAATTTTGCCGTATCAATGGAAAAAATATAGGCATGCCCTAAAGAGCGCCACTCCTTTTTGTCATCGCTCTCAAAAATCGCAACCGCGCGGCTGAAATTTTTACTTGACGTTTGTATTAGCGCCGTGCGATGCGGGATGCCGCGCGCGCCCAGATCCAACACAATTTCCGTGGCTCGGTCTTTGGCATTTTCCGAAGTTTCCCTGGACGGGGTGTGGGAAATTTCACGCGCGGCGAGTTTTACTTCGCGCCTGACCTCCGCTCCGCTGATTTTAAGAGGCGTCTCCCCTTGATCATAAATTTTAACCCGCAGATAGCGAAACGTTGCTTCGGGATAGGGCACGGATAGATATTCCACAAAAACCGGACTGATGTCGCGCACCGAATAATCAAAAATCTGGCCGCGGGAATTTAACATACGCCAGGAATCGGCATCATCGCTTCCCTCAACCTCAACCATCCTGCGAAAATTTTCCGATGGCGTGCGGATGGTCACTAAACTATGAAAAATCCCCGACTCGCCTAAATCTACCATAAAACTCGTTGAATTCCCGGGAAGGGTGGAGAGATTAAACATGCGAGCCGGGATAGCGGATATGGCCTCTACTTCTCGTTCAATTGCCATCACATACGGAACTTCGCCTTCCTCATTGATTACGCGCAAATCGGAAAGATCGGATTTCAAATATGAGAATAAATCGCGCGGAATATCAAGAGTCACGAAATCGGAAATGGTGCGAGAGCCGCTTTCAATCGGCGCGCGATATTCCCAGCGCGTCTGATCAAAATCCGCCCAAACCGTAAAACAGCCGACAGTAAAAAAACCGACAGCGACAAAAAATGGAATTAGAATAAGAATTCGTGATTTCATCCCGTTAGAAGCAGATCGCGATCAAATGATCTAATCCGCCTATGTTATTTTATATCTATAACTATTTAACCACGCACTTTATAATCCCGCAGACGCGATCGCGGCTTCTAACGGGATCATATTATTTTTGTCTCCTCTAATGCTTTCTGATACTTGAAATAAAACCAGGAAGCCAAAAGCAGAATCACACCCAGCACCATGAAAGAAATTATGCGATATGGGGTCGGCAAAACCGCAAGGTCAAACAAAAATACTTTTCCGATGGTAAGCCCAAAAAGCGTCAAGGCCCACCAGCGCAAAAAGGCAATCTGAAACATAACCCCCAAACTGATAAGAGCAATGGCGTAAATGGTCCAGAATACGGAAATAGAGGCGTTGCGCTGATTATTCAACGACCTATATTCCTGGCTTTGCTGCACACGGCGTTCGGCTTCATATTGATATGGAACTTGTATACCTGACGGAGTCCGTTGCTGGGTTAGAGGTACGGTCCGTTCTATGCGCTGAAGTTCCAATGACATTTTTTTATTGAGCGTAAAAATCTGCGCGTCAAAAAACGTGGAAATTTCCATAGTTATGACAATGAGTATAAGCAAATTCACCAGGGAACCCAAAATAAACTGCGCCCCTTTTTCAAAAGAAGAAAAACGCTCGCGCTCCCGCACAGACAAATACGCCATAACAGCGGAGGATATAATTACCATAAAATAAGTAAAGAAACGCCGGTTGAAGAACGGAATAAATGTAGTTAAATCCCCGGTTCCGCTGTCAAAAGCCGAAAGCCGGATCAGAGAAATAACCAATACCCCGAAACCGAATATCCGCATGCCGGGATTTGCCAAAGATACTCCGAGTGCAAAAAGCACCGCGGCCTCCACGGCCCAAGCAATGGTAATTGCGTTTTGTTCAAGTTCCAAAGGCACGGCAATGGTTAAAAACACTACCGCGATAGCGCCCAAAAACATGGGCAAGCGCTTATCTTCCTCTTGTATGGAGGATGAAATATACGCGAAAAATATGTAAATTGCCCCCAGAGCCGTAGCCAAAAATCCAAGAAAACCTTCATAATCCGGACGCAGAAGAAAATAAAACCACCCGAAAGACCAAGCCGGATTAATAGTGAAAATAAAAAGGTCGGACGAGTCAGACAATTTTCGCGCAACTAAATTAGAAACAAGTCCGGCGAAAAGATAGGTTACGTAAAAAACCGCGATCACCAGAAGCGTGAATAAAAGTTTATCCGGATCATAATATCCTCCATACCAGGAAGAGAAATTAATCACGGTGCCGATAAACCCGAGTAAGATCAATTGATGCCATTTTTTGAAAAAAGCAATCCCTAAAATACCGATATTCAGCACTTCCAGATATGAGAAAAAAGCGGGGTCATTTGACACACCGGTGGATAAAAGAAATGGCGTCAAAAATCCGCCGAATGCCGCGAGGAGCGCAAGTTCCAGCGCATCGGCCCAAATTGAAAGTATAACGCCAAATGCGGTTACCGCAATCATAAATCCAAATGCGGTTCCCTGGCCGATTAGGTGGTAAAAATGAAACGCGCCGTATATGGAAAGGTAAAAAAGCGCAAGTCCCCCGCCGCTCAATATATATGAATATTTTGCCAAACGCGGACGGAAATATTCGCCAAGAAGAATAAACACCAGTCCTCCAAATATTCCCAACGCCACCTTACCGGTATCGCCAATCCAGTCATTTTCAAATGCAAATTTCAAAAAGAAACTTACGCCGAATACCACTGCGACAAGGCCGATAATCCCGAGAACCCATCTGCCGATGTAGGATTCAACGTTACCACCTGCGCCCTGAGGCATACCAAGTTTTTCGGCGATCACTTCTTTAGAGGTCGGAACTTTCCACCATTCCTTTTTGGCCTCCCTTCCTGCCAA
>LCKU01000016.1 GCA_001001625.1 Parcubacteria group bacterium GW2011_GWA2_45_30
GGCTGGACCGCATTTTTATCCCAGGGCTGAATTAAAATCTGCTTAGGGTCGGGAGAGGAAATCGCAGCCACGGCTTTTAACGGGGTCTTGGTCCCGTAATAATCCACTTCCAAATCCTCCACGAGCGCCGGACTTGCCCGTCCGGTGCGCAAAGACGCAATCTCGATTTTAAGATGCTCAATTATTTTTTCAAGTTTTGATTTAAACTCCGGCATATTTTACTCGCTTTAGCGGTTTTCTGCCGCTACAATTTCAGACATGACGAATCGCTCGTAAATGCTTTTGAAAACCTTCGCGAAATCCCACCGATATTTCGCTCATCACGGGTCGGCCTCGCTCTCGCGCGACAGCGCGCGAACCGTGGCCGCTCGGCCTCCCAGTGTTTTCAAAAGCATTTACTTCACTCCTAAACTTATTGAAATTGCAGCGGCCTCAACCGCCTGTAGACTCGTTTTAGGATTTCTTTAAGGTATGCGCCTCTGGCGCAAAACTGTTAATGCTGTTCGTTTTTGTTCGTGCTGTTAGTGTTTCAACGTGTAACTACAAACATTATATTTGTATTATATGGATTAACCCAAAAACTCTGCACTCTGCCAGTCATCGGCAAACCAATTATTTTCCAGGTACTTCCTCCGTCCAAACTTTTATGCAATTCGCCCGAGGAAGCGAAAAAAACCGATTCGGCGTCATTTGGATCTACGGAAACCGCATCCATTTTCGCGCGGGGCGGAAGGAGCGTTTGAACACTCACCCATTTTGTTCCGCCATCATTTGAACGAAATAACGAATCACCGGACTTAAAATATATTTACACCATTTCCGCCAATACCGCCGACACGAGGACCGCTATAATAAAACCCCGGAGCCGAATTGCCACTGCCATTAATATTAATATCAGCCCAGGTCTTGCCTCCATCCAAAGACCGCGCAATTTTTCCGCCGGACTTTCGTATGATAATTTCATTTGGATTCAACGGATTCACGTTTATTGCCGCAATCGCGCCGATATCCCAAGATATGGCATTCCAGCTCTTTCCGGCGTCATTTGTTTTAAGCAAACCGCCGTTGGCTGTGGCAATGAGAAGGCGATTGGAACTCTCGGGAAATATGTATAAACCAACTATGGGTACTCCTCCTCCATTCAAATGATATATTTCTACAAAATCCAATCCGTTATTTACGCTTTTCAACACCACACCCTGACCATTTTGATACACTGCCAGATATATAACCGCGGGATTTAGCAAACTTACAGCAACGCCCCGGACATCACTATCCGATTGTAATATGTTGGCACGATCGCTAATACGTTTCCAGGATGCGCCACTTGATTCACTCTTCCATAAACCGCTACCATTCGTTCCCATAAATATGACTGCGGAACTTGACGGATGAAAAAAAATGGTCTGAATGGACAGTTGCATCGGCTCGCCTTTGGCTTGAAACCGGATCTCTTTCCAGGACTCGCCACCATCAACCGAACGCCAGATGCCGGACTCCATTACGCCGCCGCTTGAGGCACCTCCCACAAACGCAAATTGTGGCACGGCAAAACCGACCATATTTAAAACAAACGGGAAAACAATAACAATAACAAGTATGGCAACTAAAATGGCAAGAAAAATTCTCAACTTTGCGAACAGCACGAACCTCGTTAGAGAGAAACAGTTTTAATCTCTAAATTGATTAGAGCGTTTTTTAATAAAAAGTGTCTTACAAAAACAAGAAAAAATATGTTTCTCTCTAACAGGACGAACAATTTATCCTCCTCGGGCGACTCGCGAACAGCGCGAACAGAGCCTTCCGTACTGTTAGTGCTGTTCGTTCCTGTTCGTGCTGTTAGTGGTTAACGCCTCCATAAACATCACATCCATGGCCAGGCGCGGATTAACATTGGTGGTCTCAAGTATTGAAAGAATGCGATGAATTTCTTTTAGACGGCTGGCTGCGGCCTGATAAGATTTTTTTTGCGAAACTGCCGAACATAAATTCTTCCGCAAAGTACCGATAAGAAATTCGGATGCGATCCGGCATTCTTCTTTATTTTTGGAAACGCGCTCGGCCAAGACCAAGGCCGACGGAATGTCGCGGAGCGCAAGAATTGATTCTACCTCATTTCGCATTTTTTCCTGTTTTAATAAAAAGGATGGATCCTCCAGGGCGCGCAAGGCAATTCCGGGTCGGCCGGAAGCCGCTGCCAAAATCGCGTCTGCTTTGTCGGGTTTAACCTTTTTTTCTTCTAAAAATTTACGTAATACTCCATCCGGCAGCAAAGAAAATCTAAGCGGCTCTGCGCGCGAAACAATGGTTGGCAGAACCGAATCATGCGCCGAACTTATCAATAAAAATAAAGTTCGCTCGCCCGGCTCTTCCAGCAGTTTCAAAAAAGCATTTGCGGCCTCCTGGCTCAATTTTTCCGCTTCATTAATTATGGCAATCCGCCATTTCTCTGCTTCTGGCGCAAACGAAAACTTGCGTTTCAGTTCCCGTATATCTTCAATCGGAATATCTTTACGAATTTCTTTTTTGGAGACAAGAGTGTGTTCGATATCAAGAATTATTACGCCGGGGTGAATATCCTGCTTGATTTGACGGCAATCCGCGCATCCATCTCCGGCATCGCCGATCTTATTCTTATTTGGGCATATTAAAACACGCGCAACTTCCTTGGCCAATGCAAATTTTCCCACATGTTCCGGGCCATAAAATAAATAGGCGTGGGCCATCCGCCCGCGTCGTATCACTTTTTCCAGATATTCAACTTGCCGCTCGTGTCCTAAAATCACTTGACTTTTAAATGTTTTTATGATATAATGGTTCTATCTTTGACATATGGGGGTATTTTTTATGAATATTGATAGTTGTTCCATGAGGGGCATAGGGCTCATAGGAAATGTTTACGGAGATTCAGGTTCTGGAAGTATTGTCTCCGCGCCTGGAATATTGCATGAGTTGGAACGATTTTTTAAACGGGAGATGGATGAGCAAATTACCATTTTGACGAATGGCCCCGCCAATATTACTATTGAACAGAAAGACGGAAAGTTTTTTCTGACGTTCATTCAGTCCCTCAACGGCGATAAGATAAGCGGCCCCACCGATCTTTCAAGTTTAGGTGTGCAAACCGTTCACTACACCATAGGAATGAAACAAGGGCTCGCTGATTTCTTCGGCGGAAGAACCAGGTATTCCACATCGTGTGTCCTGTCGAACAGGGCGTGCACAATTTTGGTTCACCGCAAAGAAGATTCCTTCTTCTTTTCAGTGACCTAATCGGAGTCCTAAACCTTCATTCCATTTTCTCTCATCTTGCCACCCGGCGTCCAGTCGGGTGGTTTACTTTTTGACAATGGCCCGGTGCACTAAAACCGGTCGTTCTTTAATTCCTTCTTTCTCTTGCGCTGATTTAAGTTTTAGTCCTTTAAACGGATTTTCACCGGACATAAATAAACGGAAATTTTAAAATTTAAAGATTTAAGCCCGACGAACGTCTTTTTTCTACAATATGCCGAGGGAACCGCACCCTACCTTTTACTCATTATACTCCTCTTATACACCTCCAAATGCTCCAAAGCGATTCCGGTGCCTTTGACCACGCAGAGCAGGGCATCTTCAGCCACATGCGCCGGAACTCCGGTTTCCTGAAATACCAGCTCATCAATGTTTCGCAGGAGCGACCCGCCGCCGGTCATCACAATCCCCCGATCCATGATGTCAGCAGCAAGTTCGGGCGGCGTATCGTGCAAAACCGATTTTACCGCGCGCACAATCTCATCCAGCTCATCCGAAATCGCTTCAGTAATTTCCATAGAATGAATTTCAATCGTACGCGGAAGCCCGGTCATTAAATCACGTCCTTTAATTTCCATTTTCATTTTAGGATCATCCATCGGCACCGCGGACCCGATTTTAATTTTCATATCTTCGGAAGTCCTGTCTCCGATAGCAAGATTATAGTGCCGCTTGATATATTCGGCGATGGCCTGATCAAGTTTATTTCCCGCGACTTTAACCGAAGTGGCTGCGACAATTCCACCTAGGGAAATAACCGCAATATCGGACGTTCCACCGCCAATATCCACCACCATATGCCCGGCCGGCTCGTTAATAGGAATACCGGCGCCAATGGCCGCCAGCACCGGTTCTTTAACTACATAGGCGGCCTTGGCTCCGGCCTGCACGGTTGCTTCAATTACGGCCCGGCGTTCAGTGGAGGTAACCCCGGCCGGCACTGATACCATAACTTCCGGACGGAACAAACGGACTCTACCGCTGGCTTTGGAAATAAAATAACGAAGCATGGCTTCAGTCACGCGATAATCCGCAATAACTCCATCCCGCAAAGGGCGATATGCCACAATGGTTTCCGGGGTTCTACCGATCATCTCCCGCGCCTCATTTCCCACAGCTAAAACCACATTCTCGTCGCGCGAGACAGCCACCACGGATGGCTCATTTACCACCACCCCTTTTTTCGGCACAAACACTAAAGTATTGGCAGTGCCAAGGTCAATTCCTATTTTTCTGATGAACATACTTTTTTATCTTTACCCTCCTGCTTTGATGAGATGAATAAGTGTTTTGTTTTCGAAACAATGGGAGGACAAAATTGCTTGGTTTTCCGGCTTATCGGAAAAATTTTGTCCGACCCTTAGCGAGGCCGCCGCTGGAGCGGCCGAGTCGTGTTTCGAAAATAAAATACTTATGCAGCTCTATATTCTTTTTATATCTGCTCCCAACCGCCCCAATCTCTCCTCAATTTTCTCATATCCCCTATCAATATGCTCAACTCCGGTTATGATTGACTCCCCTTCGGCGGCCAACGCCGCAATTATATGCGCCATGCCAGCCCGGATATCGGTCATGGCAATCGCGGCTCCGTACAGCTTCACGGGCCCTCTTATACGCACGCTGTGATTGGCCGCCTGACTGGCAAACCGACACGGCGAGAATCCAAGACATTCACCTGATATCTCAATATACGCTCCCATGCGTATAAGGTCTGCGGTATAACCGAAACGGTCTTCATAAACCGTCTCATGTATTATTGATTCTCCATCCGCGCGCGTCAAGAGCACGCAAATTGGCTGCTGCCAATCAGTCATAAAACCCGGATGAGGGGATGTTTCAATCCGCAAAGGCCTATATTGATCCTTCCCTTTAAATATTATTCCGCCGTCTGTCAAGGAGACAAATCCGCCCATCTCATCCGCTTTGGCCAGAAATGATTTCAAATGTTCTTTCCGCGCCCCACGCACCCAAACCTCTCCTCCGGTCGCAAGCGCGGCCGTAGCAAATGACACCGCTTCATTCCGGTCAGGAATCACGCTTACCGATGCCCCGTGAAGCTTGTTCACCCCATCTATTTCTACAACGCGCTCCTCCGGCTTCCATAAAATTTTAGCTCCCATCAAACGCAGCATCTCAACCAAATTATAAATTTCCGGCTCCACTGCCGCGTTTTTAATTGTCGTCCTCCCCTGCGCCAAAGTTGCCGCCAAAATCACATTTTCAGTGGCGCCCACCGAGGGAAAAGGAAACTCAATCTCGGCGCCATGAATTTCGCCGGCCTCGGCGAAATATGACTGCTCTTTTCGGCGAACCTCAACACCCATTTTCTCAAACGCTTCTATATGAAAATTAATAGGCCGATGCCCGATGGGGCACCCGCCCAATACCGGCACTTCGGCATATCCCGAGCGGTGCAGAAGCGGCCCCAAAGCCAGAACAGGTATGCGGTTTTTCCGCGATAATTCAGGAACAATCGGATGCAAAACTTCGGGTGTATGAATTTTAACGGTATGCGCTTCACGATCCAGCAACACCCGGCTTCCTATTTTTTCACAAAGTTCAACCGTAATATCCGTATCATGAGTTAAAGGGACGTTTTCAATAACGCACGGCTCATCGGTAAGCAAAGACGCGATCATCAATTTCGTCACGGCATTTTTTGAGCCGCGAATTTCAATCTCGCCCGCCAGGGGCCTACCGCCCCGGATAATAAATTTATCTCCAGACATAAATATATCATAGCGTAAAAGTCCTTTATTTTCAAACATGCATATTACTGTTATTATATAGAAATGCAGCGCCAAACCAGAAAAAAATTCTTCTATCTGCTGTTTGCCGCGTTTATTGTGCTCGCACCCGTCATCATCGCCTATTCGCTTGGCTATACTATAAATTTCTCCACCTGGTCCCTTGAACAACGCGGCGGAATTTTCATTAAATCAAAAATTGCGCGGATCTCTATTTTTCTAAATAACGAGTTCCAAAAAGAGACATCGCTATTTTCCGGAGGCGCCCTGCTTACCGAGATACAATCCGGGACCCATCTTCTGCGACTGGAAAAAGAAAATTACCGGCCCTGGTCAAAAACAGTCGCGGTAGAACCAGCAGCGGTCACCGAAATACGCAATGTCATTTTAATCCCGTCTCCGATATTAACCGCAACCGCAACGCGGGATGAAATCGCAACGCTCGCCGCAACCACCTCCGCTTCCTCACGAAAACTGCGCCTGGACAAAGAAAAAAATCTGGTGGAAGATCATATGTTAAACAACCGCGCCACCGCCACGATTCTTGCGAAGCAAGTAAATTCATTTGCCGATTTAAGCGGCGCGATATTTTTTATTACTGAACCGGGGTTTGCCGCAAAATTAACTGAAACCGGAACTATTGAAACACTGGGCCGGCCCGGATTTTTCATCTCGCCGAAAATCCGGGCACAATTTTTTATTTCACCGCGCGGAGAACTTGCCATCCTGGATGCTACCGGAGGACTTTTTATACTTGAGGAAGGAAACAATGAGTTAAAACCGCTTAGCGGGAGCGTAAAAACAATTTCTTTTGACGCCGAGGGAGAAAAACTTATCCTTAAAAAAGAGCAAAGTATAGAAATCATATGGCTCCAGGATAACGAATATCAACCGTTTCAAAAAAGAGGCACTACGGAACAAATTATAGCGCTGCAGGAGCCGATACTTGAAGCAAAGTGGTATCACGAAGATGATACCCACATTATCATACGCACCAAGGACGGAATATATCTTACCGAAATTGACGGCCGCGGAGGCAGGAATACGGCTGAACTCGTATCATACAAAACCGACGAGCTCCTCACCTCGCCCGATGCTACTAATATAATTTATTTCCGCAAAGAAAAAACATGGTATCGGATTGAACTATGAATCCCGTTAGAGATATAAAACGACTAATATTCCAAAGATTTTTCTGAAACATGAAACTCAACAACTATTTAAGCGTATCAGTAATTAAATCTCTAACGGGATGAAAATATCAATTCCTAAAACAAAAAAACCGGATTTAACCCGCTCTAATCTCCGCCTGATTTGGCGGGTATTTTGGGAACACGCCAAAAAATATCCATTATCAGTAGGAATTATTTTTTTATCAGTCATCATTATACAAAGCATTGCCATAACAACACCCTGGTTTTTAAAAATATTTCTCGATACTGCCGTAAATTCGGCGCTTTCAACAATTGATGCGGCCAAACAACTCACCTGGATTTTAGGCGTTATCGCTGCGCTTGAACTGGCCCGCTGGACCCTGCACCGCGCGTTTGGCGTTGCGAATATTTATTTGCAGGCCGGTGCCATGAATGATCTTACGCTGACCGCATTCAACAATCTCCTCGGCCATTCATACCGATTCTTTACAAATAATTTCACGGGGTCATTGGTCCGGAAAGTAGCGCGGCTCTCCCGTTCATTTGAAGAAATTACAGACCAGATTGTATTCCATATCCTCCCTTTTATCATAATTAGTGCAGGGATTCTGATAGTATTATTCAAACGCCATGTGATCCTCGGAACGGCATTAGCAATTTGGATAGTACTTTTTATTGGGATTTACTATTTCATCGCCAACTGGAAGTTAAAATATGACCGGGCGCGGGCCGAAAAGGATTCAGAGGCAACAGGCGTACTTTCCGATGCCCTGGCCAATATTGTCACTATAAAACTTTTTTCAAATTACGCTCATGAGAAAACGATTTACCGTAACGTCATGAATGAATTAAAACGCCTGCGTTTTTGGGGGTGGGGCGTGGGAGAAGCTGCCGACGCGATCCAGGCACTTTGGCTGATTGCGATTGAACTTGTACTTTTTTACGCGTGGATCCGGCTTTGGAAAATTGGGGCGGCGACCATCGGCGACTTTGCTTTGATCCAAGGATATTTAATCGCACTCTTCCATAGAATATGGGATTTCGGAAAGGTGGTGCGAAGGGTTTATGAAGCACTAGCCGATGCGGCGGAAATGGTTGAAATTTTAAATACTCCACAAGACATTCAAGATGTGCCAGGCGCTAAACCTCTTGCAATTTCCCAAGGCGGAATTGAATTCATAAATGTTGCATTCGGATTCCACGACCACAGAAAGGTGCTTGAAAATTTTAGTTTACGCGTCAAGCCGGGAGAAAAAATTGCGCTGGTCGGATCATCCGGCGCCGGAAAAACAACCATAGTTACTTTACTTTTACGGTTCCATGATATTGTCACGGGGAAAATTTTCATTGACGGACAAAATATTGCCGAAGCAACACAAGATAGTTTGCGCCGATCCATTGCGCTCGTGCCGCAAGATACTATTTTATTCCATCGCACACTTAGCGAAAATATCCGCTATGGACGCCTGAATGCGACCGAAAAGGAGATTATGGATGCGGCACAAAAAGCGCACTGCCATGAATTTATTTCCCGGCTTCCTTACGGGTACGAAACATACGTTGGCGAACGGGGAGTAAAACTCTCCGGCGGGGAACGCCAGCGCGTTGCCATTGCACGCGCCATTCTTGCGAGTACTCCCATTTTGGTTTTGGACGAAGCGACTTCAAGTTTGGATTCGGAAGTGGAGGCGCTAATTCAGGATGCATTAAAAAATTTACTTAAGCAAAAAACCGCTATCGTGATTGCGCACCGTCTCTCCACCATCATGCAGATGGACAGAATTATTGTCATTGATAAGGGAAAAATAGCCGAGGAAGGAACACATGCCCAACTCCTCCAGCGTGACGGCATTTACAAACGCCTTTGGTCGCTGCAAGCGGAAAGATTTATCCCGTTACATTTTTAAATCCACCGGCGTCTTACTTTGGCCACAAGAATCATAATGGAGCTTGACCTTTTACAATTCTTGATATCCAGAAATGTAACGGGATTTATTAAATAGCACAATCGTTTTTACGGTTCCCTGGTTTTCCATTTTCGGCCCGTTTTCTTGACAAAAAGCCCGTTTTTTGTTATCCTGCTTAAAGCTCATGCCAATCTGCTCGGAGCTGAATACATGCCTATGCATACAAAAAATAGGGGGGATTTTGGCTCGCGCGCAAACGATATTGCGATCCGTAAAGAATTAAAAACGTGGCGGGAAACAGGTAACCCTCGCAAATCGGATGACGCGTTTAAAGATACATGTGCGTCGGCGCTTCTTGAATTCGAAGAAACCGACTATCAGGAAGAGTCGCTTATTCCCGGAGTTCTTGACCAAATGTTATACAGATGGAAAGTGCTGAAAATGCCAGATGACAGACCATATGAACTATCGTGGAAATTAGGCCTTCTCAAACATGGCTCAACCGCCCGAAAAAGCATGGGCTGGGAAATTTTTTTGGTGGGGACAATTCGTCAACTTCTTCTCTTCCTTCTACGGCTTGGAAACTCCGAATTCAAACTAAAGATAATTTCAATACTGCATCGCGTCTGGCCACGGGAAAAGGATGAGGGATGTTCACGATCAGACATTGCCGAGGCGTATGTATTTTGCTTAAAACGCTTCCCGGCAGACAAACTATATCTTCTTGCCGACATTACTCTTCGGAAATATCCATTCTCCGCCCGTTTCGACAACTTCGTGAAAGATCTTTTCGCGGGAGATAAAAAAGGAATGAAGTCGCACCAGGAACTAAAGCGGGTAACATTCTCTCCATATCGCTAGCGCGTATATCCTTAAAAACGTCATCCTTTGGGATGACATTTTATTTTCCAAATTAAGTAAACTCCAGATAAAGCGGCAGGTGATCGGAGACCACATCCGGCAAAACCTTAAAATCTTTTACTTCAACCTCCGGAGACACTAAAATATAATCAGCGAATTTACCGTCTTTGGTGTAGTAATGGCTCCGCGTAGAAGTTATGCCATATTCCTTAACAAGATTTCGCATGCCGTCTTCCAAAATGCGAATACTTTGCGTATGAGGCGCCAGATTAAAATCCCCGCATAATATCTTTTTGGATTTTTCCGGTTTAAGAAATTCCACAATTTTTTGCGATTGTTCAATTCGTTCCGGTAAGTCCTCCTTATTTGTATGCGGTTTCCAATGCCCGTGGAAATTACAAATTGTGTAGTGAATACCGTTTTGACTGAATCTTACATATTGAACATTTCTTGGCCGTGATTCGGGTTTCCCAGTAAAATCCCATCCAATAGTTATAGGCGCATGGAATCCCGTAAAACTAGTAAGAACCGAGCCAATTTCCGAGAAAATTTTTATTCTGGCTTCACTTGGAATTTCTTCCTCCATGGACGTGTTAAACACCTCCTGCAAACAAAAAATATCCACTTCTTCGGCGTGTTCTTTCAAAAAAGCCATAAGCGGCGCATATACCTTGCCGCCCCAGATGTTCAAAGTAATTAATTTCATACGGCTTTAGGGTTAGCACCAAATTTCTTTAAAAATTTCTTTTTCCGAATATCCCAATGGTTCTATAAAATCTCGAACCAAGCTCCAGACCATGCCCTTCTTGAGGGGCTTTCTGTTTTGAAGAGTAAAACACTTGTTGGTTTTATTATGACAAACCTTCCAGAAGTGCTTTGATCCTTTTCTAATTTCAAAGCCCCCGAGTCTCACGAGGGCTTTCACGAGGTAATCACCCGAACAATTCGTTAAA
>LCKU01000017.1:0-18444 GCA_001001625.1 Parcubacteria group bacterium GW2011_GWA2_45_30
GTTGGATATTTCATCAGCCAATACCCTGATTGTGGACGATGCCACGCGCCTCGGACTGGCCCAAGCCCATCAACTGCGCGGCAGAATAGGCCGGAGTGCTACCAAGGCCTTTGCGTATTTTCTATATAATTCCCGCCATCTAACCGAAAAATCTGCAGAACGCCTGGAAGCGCTGAAAGAATATTCCGAACTCGGTCAAGGGTATGAAATCGCCCTGCGTGATTTGGAAATCCGCGGCGCGGGAAATGTACTTGGTCGCGAGCAATCCGGCGCCATTAATAAAGTCGGACTTAATTTATACTGCCAAATTCTTTCCGAAGCTATTGAAAAACAAAAAGCGATCTCTTAAATAAAGATCGCCTTGGTACTTATTCTTTTTCTTTACCCTTTCCCTCGCGTGGTGCATATTGTATAACAAACTCACTCAAAATAATCTTTCTTTTAAGACTCTGGCCGTTGCGCATAAGAGTAAGCTCAACTTCTTCCCCGGGCTTATAGCGGAAAAAAATCTCTCTTTCCAACGTCCATGCATCAGTAATCACTGAATCATTCATTTTAAGAATTGTATCCCCGGGACGAATGTCCACATTGGGATTCTGCGACTGCGATAAAACGAGAATGCGGTTTTGGGTGGGAGGATACTCCAGGCCCTGTGCTTCAAAAAACAGCGGCGGGACGCTCGATGCGTTAAAGTACATAAAATCGGTTGTGGCGTGCCTGACAATTTTTTCGGCAACGAGCCGCGGAAAAAGCTTCACAAGGTACTGCACCGGTAAGGCAAACGCCACATTGTTTGCGCCGGATATAATTGCAGTTGCTATGCCAACCACCTTCTTGTCACCATTGATCATCGGGCCGCCGGAATTCCCGGGGTTCAAAGGAGTTTGTGTCAGGATATACATCTGCAAAATCCAAACATCAGTGGCAGTAATTCTTCCCTCTGTAACGCTTCGCATGCCAAACGGGTCGCCTATCGCATATACTTGTTGACCGATTGCCACCCGCTCGTCCAGCACGGCGGTAGGAATATTTTCAAATTCTTTTGGCAAAGAAAGTAAGGCCACATCAGCTGCCCTATCTCGACTTATCTTCTCGGTTTCCACCCAAAAGCTGTCTTTTCCTCGCTTAACCCAGACCTTGATCGCGGCATCAACAACATGATTGTTTGTGACAATATATTTTTTACCCCCGAACTCCCCAACAAACCCAGTACCGCTTCCATGGGGCCCAGCAGTAGAAATACTGACCACAAAAGGCAGATTAGCCGCCTCCTGCATATTTTCACAAACAATGTCTACACAACGATTCTGGGCTTCAACGGCATAGCTTGGCAACAATACCGAGAAAAACATTAAAAAAACCCAGAGCGCTTTTCTTGTCTTCATACAACCCCAATTGTTAGAGAACTCATCTTATTCAAGCCTATTCCGATAACTAAATAATGTCAATTCAGTCAAAAAAATGATTCCGCGTTGCGGAATCTGACTACTTCTTAAAATACTTTTCGTCTAAAAACTCCTCAATTATGTTAGCCGGCACAGCGTAACCAGTATGATCATCAGCCCTAACCAGCATGCCATAGATTTTTCCCTCGCGATCCACCACCGGAGCTCCGCTGCAATAATTCGCGGCGCCGATTCCGCTGAATTTAATCAGCAGATATTCATGGCCAACACCCCGTATAATTCCTGAAAAAAAGCCCACCCGCACCGGTTCCAAAAACTTAAGCGGGCTGCAAAAAATAGCCAGTGGCTGATAAAGCTCAAGCGTCGATACGTTTCCAAAACTCATCGGGGTTAGAAGCGATTTCATATTCTCATCAAAAGGATAAGCCGCAACATCCAACATACCGCTACTATATTTATTGATTTCCTGAATTGGAATTAGGTGTAAATTTGCCGGGTTCTTAGGAAAAAATACAACCACCTGCGGATTAGGATTAAAATTCATAAAGGCGTGTCCCGCGGTTATCATAAACCCGGCTTTATCTTTCCCGCTGCTCGCCGCAAAAGCGGAAGAAGACCAGAGTCGCGCTTTATTCTGATCCTGCTTTGAAAAATATTCCCAATCGCCTATGGCAATAAGAAAATTGGTTCTCTGCAGCAATTCGCGGAACTCCGACTCAAGCTTGATAAACTCCCTGACATCCACTCCGGGAGATTCATTAGATACGACATCAATCTCACTTCCGATTATTCGAGAGTTTACTGCCAATATGGATAAAAACACGACCGAAACATATACCGGCGCCTTATTCATAATTATTCTCTTTTAGAAAGATCACGTGGCTATATATATGGTATAACCACTTGAACCAACTGCGCAAATCCACTGAAAAAACCGCTGGCTTACCCCGCGGTTTATGAACTTATTTTTTTGACAATGCGGTTAATCCAAGCTCCGTATCCAAAAAGAAAATAGAATATGACGAATGCAGGAACAATCAACCATTCGCGCATTGATTTATACTGATATCGCGGACGTTTGGCGATCTCGCGCCGTTCTTTTAGTATCATCTCGCGCAAACTTGACAAAAGCGTGCTCTGTTCCGAAAAATGAAAATATGCGCCGCCACCCTCGTGTGCTATCAACCGCAACACATCTTCGTCCAGCCGTGACTGCAACGGACGGCTGGCAGAATTTTTTTCATCTTCGCGATAGTAATCAATAAAATTACCGGAGTTATCCCTTTTCACGAGTTCAATGGGCGCTGAAATACGATTACCGCGCGCATCCAGTAAAACATTCCCGATGCCTACAGAATAAACGACTACGCGCCTAGAATTTTCGGCAGACCTTACAATCACCGGATCGCCGTTATCAAAAATTTGCGTCCGGCGGGGATCACGTAGCTCTTCCATGAGCCGCGGAATAATTTCTTCTTCGCCTCCCCGTCCTTCCTCCTGGCCGCCGTCGGAAAAAAGCATGCCTATATCCAATGTTTCTTTATCATCCGAGGGGTAACGCAAAAGCAGCATATCATAGGCGCGCAAGGCCGCACCCACGTTCGTTCCTTTACGCGTAATTGCCTTTTCATCAAGCTGTCCGAGGTTGGATAAAAATTCTTCGTGGCTTGTGGTAAATGGCGCGAAAAACGGCTGGGCCGCTCCGGCAAAAGGGATCAATGCCAAAAAATATTCCCCTTTCAAATCCGCATCACTCCAAAGCATATTTACGAATTCCCTGACAGCCGATTTCGCCGCCAACAGGCGATTGGGCTTTAAATCCTCGGCATACTTCATCGACAACGAAGTGTCAAATAAAATCGTAAGACGCAGTCTGCCATAAACCGGATCCAAAACGGCGGTTTTAATCTCCGGTTTAGCCAAAACCGCAATAAGCATAGCCAACCCCAGACTTAATAAACACCACCACACGAATCTTCCGCAAGATCCGGGAAGCTTGGCTGTCGGAATATGTAGCAGGATTGAAGGATTGCGCAAGGCACGGCGTCGTCTTCGGGCTTCCCAAATAACAAACGGCCAAAGCGCTGGTATACCGGCCAGAAACCATAATTTTTCTGCCTCACGAAAGAATATCTCCATCTCCCAAACATCAAATATCATTATAGCCAGTCCTCCTTTCCGCCGGCAAATGAAAACCCCACTTATAAAAGCGGGGATATGAGATATGCAAGGTATTCATTAATGGCGTCCCTCCGGAACCGGCGTCAGACCAAAAGGTATAGTCACCTCGCGCTGCGGCAAGAGCTGGAGTTGGCGCTGAAAATTATTTCCGCCGGAGGACATGCCTTTCGCTTTTTCCTGTAGTATCTCAAAAGCTACAGAGGCGCTCCAATCTTTAGGGCTTGAATCAAAAACTTTTTCCAGGTGGCTGGCGGAACGAGAAATCAAATCCAATATTTTAGCTGCATCCTTCTGCGGATTTTCGACGAAGAAAAGTGAACGGAAATAATAGACGCCCTTGAGATAATTCAGGCGGGTATTCCAGGTCTTATCACCATCCACCTCCGCACTTTCGGCTATGTGTTTTTCCATCCAGGTATAAATTTCTTTGGCCTCACGAAGATACTTGAGAGCAACCGGATTATCTTTATCAACCTCTAAGAGCGGACGTGCACGCGACGAAAGCATTTCGGCGTGCCAAAATTTTCTTTCCCAAAGTTTGGCCGCTATGACTTTTTTAAGATTGACGCCGTCTGAAGTTGAGCCGGAGGAATAAAGCCGTTCCCAATCCTTAATGGTCTTAGCGTTTCTCGCCTGATTCCATAATTTAGTTTGGGACGTAAAAGAATGCTGACGCATTTCTTCACGAATTTTAGCTTGCTCATCCTGCATCCTGCGGCGATCAGAAGTCCTATGGTCAATATGGGAACTAGTCATCCAAGTCGCTATGGCTAGGAAAACGAATACAAATAAAAGCTTATTTTGCATGCCGCATCCCCCTATTCCAATTCTGTCAACGAGCCAGGAAACGTCTTTTTCCAGATTACGCTTGTCGCGATTAAAGTCAAGGCCAGCATGACTAAAACTTCAGCATATGACTCACGATATACAACTTCAATCGGAGTAGTCAGCGCAAAACGATATTTAAGAATTACGCTCATTAAATCCTGCAAATTGATGAAATCACCCTCGGGTTTGGCCACCAAAAAATCGCCGCGTGTACCGGCATCCACGGACCCATACCCGGTGCGCCGCGCCAATTCTTTGAGCTCCGGATAGAATTCGTCTGTCGAGATAAAAAATACCGGCAACTCGAGAAGTTCTGCGAGCTTCAATTCCCGTTCAATGGAGAACGGAAATCCGTGCTGCTCCGAATACATTTGTATCGTAAGATACTGCACAACGGCATCTGTAAAAACAATGAACACCGTATCTCGAAGCTCTTCTCGTATCCGCATGAGTTTATTTCGTAATTCATCCGACAATATACTCGGAGAATCCGCTGATGCAGGATTAAGAGCGCGCGCAATCCACTCTTTATCGTTCTCGCTAAGAAAAACAAAACCGGGTTCGTTCTTAAAATTACGATCTAAAGCCATCAGATACATATTCCAGATCACCCCATTTATTGCGGTCCCCAATCCTAAACCGTGACTACTGGGACCATAGGTATAAAATTCGATCAGATCAATTTTTTTTCTAAGACCGGCATAATTGTTGGTGGGGTAAGAAACCACCGCGGACCTATACGCAAACACCAGGATACTGATTAAATGTTCGTTTCCGGAGTCAGCCGATTTCGAAGCGGATTCAGCTTCATCAACCATACGATGCAAAGCTCGACACGCCCCATAGATCCTCTTAAACTGACGATCATTGCGGTTGCAATTTATAGAAGAATAAGGGGGTTGCTTCGGCCAATCCCACATAGAGCCGGAAACATCCAGGGCTTTAATAATCCGCTGCTTTTTCACCCTTTCAACGGAAGTAACATATGATCGCGTAACATCAGCCAGCGCCAAAACCAACAATAATAGACCGAAAAATCTAATCAATACCGGGATATTATGGCGCCAGCGGGACCAGGAAAGATTCGCGTACTCCCTAACGCCCATAAAAAGAAACGTGTCCGGCGGACACGCTTTTTTTATAAAATAGGCGCCCGCACCACCCAAAAGACCAATACCCAACGGTATGATCAACCAAAATGCAACAGGGTTATGAAATTCGAAGCTGGTGATGCCTTCTATCATGAATTACTCCTTTTCGTGGTCATTCTTGGATAGAGAACCGAGATGAGCGCTCGAACGGCTTCAAGCAATTTTGGCACCACCTGGGGGTCTGGTTTAAAACTCTTTTCGTGCCTTCGTTCAAGTTCATGGAGAAGCGATTGGACATTTTCCCATGATTCTCCAAGAACACTAATCACATCCGCATGCTCAGCTATTTCACCTATCGTCGGACGATGAGACAACTGAAGGAATGTGGAATAAAGGATCTTGGACGCCGCATCGTATATTATGTCATACGAAAGAGTTTTCTCGGCTGTATCGCACAACCCCAAAATATCTTTTCGCAGCCGAATCCGCGCTCCAGCCTCGACGCGCGCACGCTCCGCATGCCTATATAACCGCCAGATCAGCACTACACCCACCGGCAATAAAAATAAAAACGATATTTTATAACCATAAGAAGATAGATGGGCCGGATCTTTAACCCAACGATCAAACCAATAAACGGGCAAGGCTGGAAATTCGATTTTGGGTTCGGATATATTTTTTTCCAGGATCTGAAGAATAGATGGCGGGGGCATGTCATCAATACCAAGGCTTCCGATAAGCGATGTCACAACGAACTTAGCTTGATTCGAAACAATAGTGCCGGATGTCCCGTCTTTCTCATAAGCAACGGGTTGAGGCGCAACCATCCATTCGCCAAGCGCGTAATGCCAGAACGGCCACACAAATGTTACGACTCGGCTTCGTTTTCCGACAACATCCTGAAGGCGCTGGCGTTTGCCTGCCTTAAAAAGATAGTTGGCGGGTGGCGTACCGCTAACCATTGGCATAAATTGTCCTTCTCCAAAATTAGGGAGTCGCTGCTCATTGAGTATAATCTTTGGATCAAAAATGTGTATGACCCAAACGAATTTTCTCGGCTCGCCAACCGTGCCCGAAATCGGCTCAACTCGAAACTCACTTACAATCGAATCATGAAGGTGCCGGAAATACGGATACGCACGCCTGATCCACGTATCTTTATGAACGAGATTCGACAAAATGAATAGATTCAGCGGCGGCGCAATATCGCCCGTCAAAAGTACCCAACCTTCGCCATCGGCTACGCTTTTAATAATCTCGAATTTGCCAAACCGCGCAATACGATTTCTGACCCCCAACTCGGTAAGAGAAGTTTTCGGTTCAACGACGATTCCGTCCACAACCGCTTCCATATTGTTTACCAAAAAAACCGGACGCGCCTCAACCACAACGGAATGATTAATTTTGTTTATTTTCTGAACGATTTCCCCGACAGGAATAGACTCGCCAAAACCTAGAAGCAACGCAAAGTCATCACCCCTAACCCTCTCCTGTGAAACCGGAGTAAGTTCATTAATAAACTTAGCCCGGGCTTCTGAATCCCATTCCGCAACAAACCGGATATAAATTTTCGGCGCCAACTCCAACTGCTTCACAATCCCGTTATCATACTGATAAAAATCGCGCAAGTCATAAAGTATCTGGCCAAAACCAGTTCTAGGTAACCAACCAGACAAAAAAAGCAGTAAAAAACCAAACCAAAACTTATATTTCACGCGCCCTCCCATTGAATTAAATTCTCAATGTTCTGTATATAAATGGTAAAATATGGCCCGCAATCTGTCAACAATCTCCCTAAAATACACTGCCCCTAAAATAGGCACGAAAAGAGCCGCACTCATTACAAGTGCGGCTTAGATATATGCAAATCCCGAATGGATTAACTGCCTCCGCATGCTCTCCAGCGGATCTTCAATAAGGGAAAAGGAAAGAAACGGAATCGCCAGCGAACGAACGCTTTTCTGAATTTCCGCAAAATGCTCTTCGTTCTTTTTTCTCAATAACCTAAATTCGTTGGCGCTACGGTAGCGCATCCGATCGGTAATAGGATCGCGGACCGTCATGCCATAACCGCTAGCGGAAAAACCGGCCCATTCGTCAAGCGCAAAAAAGGCCACGGAAATATTATTTTCAGATAGACCAAGACGCCGCAACGACAACAATTCGTGTTTCCATGTGTCCCGAAAATCTGAAACCACAATGATCACCGCATCCGAAAGAGATAGTCCGGCAATATGGGAAAAAATATTTCCGCCGGAAAGTAATTCTGACCGAGGACCACATCCCATCTCCACCGACATAAAAAAATCTTCCGTCTCTTCTTCGCTAGTAAGGATATCGGAAACTATCACTTCGGTACTAGAAAATCCAAACACGTGCAAAGGATCATGCGCCTCAAAAGCCGACAAAGCCATAAGCCAAAAAAGGATAGCAGTATCTTCTTGCTTTTTAACCGGAACTCTCATGCTTTCCCGCGAATCAATCAAGAAAAAAAACGAAATTTTACGCTCATCGTGATATTCGCGGCTCAATGGCTCGAGTTCCGGATCTTCGGAGAAACTTGCAGCGCGAACATCATCTATAACCCGGGGATTGTCCGCTGGGTCGTAGGGACGGAGTCGTTTGAATTCAAACCCAGACCCGGCAGCGATACTTTTATGAAGTCCTCCCAGAAATGCGCTGATAACCGCATCCATTTCCAACTGAAGACGCAAAGCGGGACGTTGCGTGAATTTTGTAAAAAAGGAAGTCTTCATCACCAGGCCTCCTTGATCAATTTATGGATAATGGCATCGGCGGTCTCTACCGTGTCACGCTTCTTCCATAAATCGGTGAATAACCGCAAAACATTAGGGGCGAACATAAGACGATGACGTAAAATCGGTAGCAATACTTTGCGGACATCATCCAGTGTAACATAGTTTCGATACCTGAAAGCTGCCAGAATTTTGGCGGCTCCCTCCCAATGACAAACTCCTCTTCCTGAAATTCCCCCGAGGACAATAGGTCCACCGAATTCATCGGCAAGTTCTTTGAGATAACCAAAACGATATGGATTATTAGTGATCTCCGCAAACCTTCCCAAAACATCTTCCTGTATGCGCTCGGAAACATAAATCTCACGGTGGAAAAATTCTTGAACCTCTCGAACCGTTTCCATATCGCATACTTTGGTAAATACCACGTTATGGAACTGATTCGTACGCCGGAGTATTTCGGCAAATTCGTGCGCACTAAATTCATGCCCGCGAACCGTAAACATAATCCGGTCAAGAAAAGCACGAATAGCGGGATATACGCCCTTAGTTTCTATGGGATTCCCGGTAATAATAGCGAATGGGCTAATTGGCTCTCCAGTTACCGGATGCTTATCATAAGTTGTGCCAGCGACCGTTACCGTACCCTCACCTAATGATTCAAGCGCAGCACCCTGGGTACGTTCATCCGATCTGAAAAACTCGTCCAAAAGTTGCATCTGCGTAAAACCCGGACCGGGCACCAATTCAAAAATCTTTTTTTCGGTTTGAGGATCAATTTGAATGATCCTATTCCCGGTATAATCTTGCGGAAGAGTTCCGGCCATTCCCTGAAATCGGCTGGATGTTCCGCCTAGCACAAGTGATGGCGTCTTGGCAAGTAATGATTTTCCGGTTCCCGGACGCTCCCAGAAATATATATGTCCAAATCCTAGCCTGACCGATCCGTCCGAACGAAAATCTCTATCGCCAACCGCAAATCTTCCGATACTTAGATAGGTTGTCATATCTCGCTGGCCGACCAAAACTTTTCGAAAAGTATCCATCAGCGGCCACACGATCTGGAACATGTATTTCAAGTGCATATCGCTACAACTGGCCCTATCCTTTAACTTTTCAAAATAAGGATCGGGGCCAAAACGCGGATCAGTAAAGCGCGAAATGTCCATTGAGCGCATAAAAGCCCCTCCTTTCACCTAAAAATGTTCATTTAAAAGGCCTAACCACACCGTAACAAATAAAGAAAATAATACAAGGGAGAAAAAATATAAAAAAGCCCCGAGGTCGCCCTACGGAAGCTTACTGTATTCAAAAACTATTTCGGCGGTTTTTCCTGATTCAATCGTGATTTCCTGTGTCAATTCGCCAAGGGCCTCGTGCCAAGCGTGCAACATATATTTTCCGGCAAGAATATCCGATTCTTATAATTTCCGGTTTTTCAAATTTAACTTTAATTTCTTTCTTAGAATTCGGCTGGGCGATATTCAGCGTCGGATTTACGCGACTGTATGTATGCAAATTGTGAAGAATGCCGTCATTATTCAAAAGAGTTATTTCCTCTCCGACCCCCACGAACATTAATCGCGGCTTGAATTCGCATTTTCTCTGATCAAGCGCCGGATAATGAAACGGCCATGAACGTTCCGCGGGCAGGCCCTCAATCCACACAACCGCGTTGGAAATTTTCCCTTCGTGCAATATAAGCGTATTATCCGACTTCAATGCCCCGCAAACATCCTTGTCTTTGGTTATCTCAATCATTTTAGGAGCCGGAGCAGATACGCTGCGCGCAAGCTTCACGACGCCAGAAATCATGCCGTACTCCCCACTTAGAGGAGTAATTCCAGTCGGATGGGTGTCAACCGGCTTTCCATTTTCCGCCTTATCGTCTCCGCAAGCAGAAAATAAAATACCGATTGTCAGAAATAGCAATCCGAAACCAAATGACTGAAATTTTTTACTCACAGATTCTCCTTGTTTAAAACCGCATACCAATGAACTATTAATAAACATATCAAGTCCCCGTGCAAAATGAAAGGGCGTCCCGCGAGAACGCCCCGACTACAAAAATTTACTCTTTTTCCAATTTAAGCAAGGGAATTAAAAACCAGCATAGAAGCGTAAAAATCGAACCGATTATGACAAGAGCTGCAAACGGAACGCCGTTATCATACATTCGCGCCCCGATTATGGCCGCGGGCTTACCCGCGAGATTATAAATTGATACAAGAAGCGCATAGGCAGTCCCTTCTGCTCCCGCAGGACATAGACGCGCCGCGAGTTCCAGAATCCCAAGCGTCGCAATCATGCTAAAAAATCCTGTCAAACTATACACCCATACAGCGCTCTGGGCGTCCTGCATAAATATAAGGCCGAAAGACGAGAGTGCGCTAAGCCCAATTGTCATATTTAAAAGCGTTCTTCTATATATTCTGGAACATACAATCCCAAATACCGCCGCCCCAATGCCGCTTGCGACCGAACCAATCGCGTCAAGCGTCCCCATAAATTCCGGGTCGAACTTCAATACATCGCGCAGATAAAAAAGAAGCGGCGGAGTCGGACTGAAACGAAAAAATGCGATAAAGACAACTACCGCCAGAAACTGCTTGGATCTCGCCGCAGTCCAAAGCGCCTTACTGCTTTTGCGCAAAGATATTTCATTCTGGTTCGCTTTTTCTTCACGAATAAAAAAATATGTGGCGAGGAGCCCCGTGAGCGGGACAAGGACGTTTAGACGAAACACCGCTCCAAGATTTGATCGCTTGGCAAAAATTCCTCCAAGGTAATACATTCCCGCGCCGCCAAGTCCTGCGGCCGTCCACTGGGCGGCCTGCAAAACTCCGGTTTTCTTGCGCGCCGAACCCTCAATCACCATCATCTTATCGGTAAGAACATCCGAAAACGCGATACACAAGGAAACCATAAAAATTCCGCCAATAAGCGTCAAAGTGGTATATGATTCCATGGATGACAGGGTAAAAAGAACAGTAGCCGCAAGTGCGTAGCATAAGAAAAAGTAGTTCCGCAGTTGAGATCCGAAGAGTGGAAAACTATCCGCAATAATTCCCCAGGCTGGCTTTATAGTCCAGGGTAGAAGGATAATCGTTCCAATATACGCGATTCTTTCGGCAGATAGGCCAAGCGTTTCTTTAAGATATAATCCAAACGCAAGATCATAAATGCCTGGATTGCCTCCGTAAATCTGGATGAGATAAAAAAGCGACATCAGAAAAATCAGGCGCTTCATCTTATTCCTTAGTCAAAAAACTAATCCATTTGTTGCATACAAATATAACGATGTCAATTAAAAAGCCCCGATATGCAATCGGAGCGTGCGTCTAATAATCTGAAACATTGGGGGGTTTATTTGCATTTTTCGAAAAATAAGGGATCTCGATGAAAAATATCCCCCAAAAACCGCTCTCCACTTATATGCAAATAAAGGTGCGTCCATTCATGACGAAGTGCTTTTATAGTAAAATCGTCTTTCCGTATAAACATGGAGCGAAGATCGACAAAGCGATCCACCCATTCTCCAAAAATAAATATTCTTTCCGACGGAACTATAACAATTGGCCTTTGAAAAAGTTCTCCTTCAAACAGAAATAATCTTGCGCCTATGCATCGCTTGAACTCTTTAGACGCGTCATCCGCCACACGAAACATATAAACCCACTCTTTCTCGCTTATAGTGCCTCCAGTCATATTGTAAATTTTCATCCCAGGAAGGTGCGTGCGAAATTCAGAATCCTCACGTGGCTGATAGCGAAAAAACGCCCAACTCTGTAAAATGAAGAGAATCAACAAAAGTATAAAACCAAACTGCATAAATTTGCGCATATAAATTTCCAAGGAACTGCTGATTTCATATTACCTCATTTGCCCAAAATTTTGAAATAAGATATGATAACACAAATTCATATGCAGGATCTGAAATTTCTACACGCTTTCAATTCCATTCCCGGCATCGGGCCGGTTGCTTTGCGCGCACTCAAAGACCATTTTGGGAGTTATGATGCGGCCTGGTGCGCGGATGAGGCCGCGCTGGCCTCATCCCCCATCACACCCCAAGCCCTGCAATCCATTCTTTGGAAACGCCCATCCCTGCATCCGGATAAAGAATTGGGAGCTTTAATCCGTGAAGGTGTTTGGGCCGTCCATGAAGATGACCCAAATTATCCTCCGCTTTTGAAAGAAATACCTAGTTCTCCGGCAATCATCTATGGAAAAGGCGATGTCTCGCTCCTGAACACCAGATCCATTGCCGTGGTTGGCACCCGAAAACCAACCCACTACGGACTTGAAGCAACTGAAAAAATAACCCAGCGCCTTGCTGAATTTTTAACGATTGTGAGCGGACTTGCCACGGGCATTGATGGACGGGCGCACGAAGCAACGCTGGATGCAAAAGGCAAAACTATCGCGGTTCTTGGTTCGGGCCTGGATCAAAATTCAATATTTCCACCCCAGCACCGGGGCCTGGCGCGAAGAATTGTGGATGCGGGAGGCGCAGTGATTTCCGAATATCCCCCCGGAACACCGGCGCTTAAAGAACACTTTCCCCAACGGAACCGAATTGTATCGGGCCTTTCCTGCGGCGTACTTGTGATTGAGGCGCCGGAACGATCCGGCGCGCTAATTACCGCGCGGCTGGCTCTGGAACAAAACCGGGATGTATTTGCGCTTCCCGGATCCATATTTTCACTTTACTCCCGCGGGCCGCTGGCACTTATAAAAGATGGGGCTAAATGTGTATCATCGGCCGAGGATATTTTAGAAGAACTTGGAATAGAGTATAATAAGGAGAGGGCGGAAAAATTCACGGCAGGGCTTGGTGAAAAAGAAAAATTAATTTTTGAAATGCTCGAAAGTCCTCTGGGCGTGGACGCGATCAAAGCCGGCACAAATTTAGAAACTCCCGCGATCATCGCAACCCTATCCATGCTGGAATTAAAAGGACTAGTGCGAAATATAGGAGGAGATACTTATCAAAAAATATAGATGGCAAAAAACCTTGTAATCGTTGAAAGCCCCACCAAAGCCCGGACCATCTCCCGTTTCCTCGGGAGCGATTTTATTGTGGAGTCAAGTTATGGCCACGTACGTGATCTGCCCAAATCCAATCTTGGAATTGATGTCGAAAAAAACTTTGAGCCGCACTACATAATCCCGTTAAAAAGCAGGAAAAACGTCAATAAACTTAAAAAGGAAGCAAAAACCGCAAAAAAAATAATTCTGGCAACCGACGAAGACCGCGAAGGAGAAGCTATCGCCTGGCACCTGCTTAGCGCACTCGGCCTGGAAGATAAGCCGGGAGATCAGATTGAACGCATAGTTTTTCACGAGATTACCAAGCACGCCATTGAAGATGCGCTTAAAAATCCTCGTGATATTGACCTAAAACAGGTGAATGCCCAGCAGGCGCGCAGAATTCTTGATCGTTTGGTTGGTTATAAACTCTCGCCGTTTCTGTGGAAAAAAATGTACCGCGGGCTTTCGGCCGGACGGGTGCAATCGGTGGCGGTGCGGATAATCGTGAAACGGGAACGGGAAATAGAGAAGTTCAAAGCGCAGGAATACTGGTCTATCGTCGCTTCGCTCCTCAAAACACGAACAGCACGGATAGAGAACCAACAGCACAAACAGCAATTTGAGGCGAATTTAATAAAAATAGGGGATAAGACGCTTGATAAATTTGATATCGCCAACGCAGAGGATGCAGAAAAAATCATGAAAAATCTTGAGGGCGCTAAGTGGACCATAGAGAATGTTGAAAAAAAAGCCATATCCAAAAATCCGCTTCCTCCATACATGACCTCAACTCTTCAACAAGACGCATTCCGGCGGCTCGGGTTTTCTTCCAAACAAACCATGATGTTCGCCCAACAACTCTACGAAGGAGTGGAACTCGGAGAAGAAGGCGCAACCGGACTCATTACCTATATGCGCACGGACTCTTTAAACCTTTCCGAGGATTCTTTGCAAGATGCGGCGTCCTTTATTAAAAAAGAGGCGGGCGATCGCTACGCCCTTCCCTCTCCGCGCCGTTTTAAAACAACTTCCAAAGGCGCGCAAGAAGCGCATGAAGCCATCCGGCCGACTGATCCGGCGCGCGCGCCGGAATCCATAAAACAGTTTTTAGACCAGCGCCAATTCCGGCTTTATGACTTGATTTGGCGGCGCTTTATCGCATCGCAAATGCCAGCGGCAATATTCGACAGCACAGCTGTCGATATTGCCGCAACAACCAGCAACCGGCAACCAGTAGCCAGCTACTATACGTTCCGCGCGAACGGACAAGTTATGAAATTTGACGGATTTTTGAAAATATACCCGATGAAATTTTCCGAAGCCGAACTTCCAGAACTTGCCAAAGACGACGCACTGGAATGCCAGGAGATAAAACCTCTCCAGCATTTTACCCAGCCCCCGCCGCGGTTTTCCGAAGCAACTCTGGTAAAAATCTTGGAAAAAAACGGAATTGGACGCCCGTCCACTTATGCTCCGATTATCTCCACAATTCTGGCACGAAAATATGTGGAACGCCACGAGCGCCGATATCTTAAGCCAACCGAGGTTGGATTTTTAGTAAACGACATGCTAGTTGAACATTTTCCAGAGATTGTGGACATTCAATTCACCGCCAAAATGGAAGAAGAGCTGGATGAAATCGCCGAAGGAAAAATGGAATGGCAACCGGTTATCCGCGAATTTTATGAGCCGTTTGCCAAGCACTTAGAATCAAAATATGAGGAGGTAAAAAAGCACGAAATCACCGAAACCACAGACGAAGTATGCGAAAAATGCGGCAAGCCCATGGTGGTAAAATTGGGGCGTTTTGGAAAGTTTTTGGCCTGTTCCGGTTTCCCGGAATGCAAAACCACCAAAACCCTCAAACAAGAACCTCAAACCATCGGCATGAAATGCCCCAAATGCGTTGAAGGTGATGTTATCATGCGCCGCACAAAACGGGGTAAAGTATTTTTCGGGTGTTCGCGCTATCCCAACTGCGATTTTGCGTCTTGGACTAATCCCCTAAACGCAGAAGAAAAAACAGATTGAAAATAACGCCCGCGAAGGCGTTTTTTTCTACTGGCAAAAAGTATAAATTATGTCTAAAATTCAGATATGACCGCCCAAACACTCTTAGAAAAAATCAAACTGCAAACGCGGCCGGAGGATGAATTAGCGCTGATCAAACGCGCCTACGAATTTGCCGCCAAAGCCCACCAAGGACAAACGCGAAAATCCGGCGAACCATATATCACACATCCTCTGGCAACCGCATCTGAACTCGTTGATATGCGTCTTGACTCCCCCACCATTGCCGCCGCGCTCCTGCACGACGTATGCGAAGATACGTGCCACTCGATTGAAGACATACGCAAAGAATTCGGAGACGAGATTGCGTTTCTAGTTCAAGGAGTTACCAAACTGGATAAAATAAGATACCGCGGCACCGAGCGCTCGGCCGAAAGTTTACGCAAAATGTTTCTGGCCATCGGTGAAGATGTCCGCGTAGTGCTCCTGAAACTCGTAGATCGTTTTCATAACATGAAAACGCTCGGCTCTCTTCCACCTGAAAAACAAAAACGAATTGCTCTGGAAACCCTTGAAATTTACGCGCCACTTGCCTACCGCCTGGGCATGGCAGAACTTTCCGGTCGTCTGGAGGATCTGGCCTTCCCTTATGTTTATCCGACCGAATACGAATGGCTCATGCGGGAGACCAAAGAAACCTACGCGATATGGGAGCGCTACACCGCGTCCATCAAACCGACTTTAGCTGAAGAACTTATCAAGGAAAAAATTCCTTTTTTAGAAATAAACGCGCGCGCCAAGCATTATTATTCGCTCTACAAAAAACTTCTGCGTTATGGCATGGACGTAGGAAAAATTACGGATATAGTGGCGCTGCGCATAATCGTACCCACAATTGAGGATTGCTATGCGACACTGGGCGTTATTCATAAACTCTGGAAACCCCTGCCCGGACGCATCAAGGACTATATTGCGCTCCCCAAGCCCAACGGCTACCGCTCGCTTCATACCACAGTCATTGGCCCGGAAAACCGCCAAATTGAAATACAAATGCGCACCCCTGAAATGCATGAAGAAGCCGAATATGGCATTGCCGCGCACTGGGCATATTCGGAAATGAAACGGCGCGACACCAAAGCGTACGCCCAAAACCGCTCCTCGCTTGCCGACCTAAAACATTTTTCCTGGATCGAACAGATTCGCGAGTGGCAGAAGGAGTTCAAAAATCCGGAAGAATTTTTAGAGGCGCTAAAAATTGATTTTTTCAAAAACCGTATTTTTGTCCTGACACCCAAAGGAGATGCTTTTGACCTGCCGGAGGACTCCACGCCGATTGATTTTGCCTATCATGTACATACCGACATCGGCAACACGGCGGTGGGCGCCAAAGTAAACGGAAAAATGGTTGCCCTGGATCATGTGCTGAAAAACGGGGACGTGGTAGAGATATTAAAGCAAAAAAATAAAAAACCGAGCCGCGATTGGCTCAAAATCGTCAAAAGCGCGCAGGCGCGCAAGCACATAAGCACATTCCTGAAACATTCCGAAGAGGATAAAAAATTTGAGAAACGAGGAGGGGAGACCGTAGAGTTTAATCTCATGATCCGTGATCGCGTGGGGCTCCTGCGTGATGTTACCCACCTGCTAGCCAGACACAAAATCAACATTAAAAAAGTGGACACTGACACTAAAAATCAAAAATGGGCGTCACTCATGATTCACGCCCAGAAGTTCAAAAATAAAACCGAAGTGGAAAAAATGATGGTGAGATTAAAAGGTATAAAAGGAGTGGAGGATGTAAGTTATAAATTACTGTAACTCGCTAATGCGGCTTCTCGGGTATTTCCTATTTTAGACACGTCTCGGCCGTTCCTGCGGTGGCCTCGCTAAAGGTCGGACAAATTTTTGCGCCTCGCGCAAACCAAGCAAATTTGTCCTCCCATTGTCTAAAATAGAAAATACCCTCAGCCGCAACGCTCGTTTAAACATTTTGTTTGTGATAGCGCTTTGCGCCTATTTATTATTCAAACAAAAAATCGGCCCGAGAGAATGATGCAGCCCAATCGCCAGCTTTTTTTGCTATATCTTCGGTGGAAATTTTATTCATCATGACAATACTCCGAAAGATCTATTTCTAGATTATACCTCACGGATCAACTTATCAAGTATGCCTCTTAGTTCCTCATCCGAGTAAAACTCCACCACAATTTTTCCGCGCTCCCCAAGTTTTTCCAAACGCACGCGAGTACCCAAACGCTCCTGCAATTCATTTTGCCAGCGGCGCAAATCCGGATCCTGCACGGCTGAAGCGCGTTTGCGCGGAGTAAATGCTTTGCCAGATACATGCCGCGCCCGATTTTCCGCCTCGCGCACATTCAGGCGATCCAGCAAAATCGCATTATATACTTCAAATTGTTTGGTCTGATCATCCCCGGCAATTAAAACCGCACGCGCGTGGCCCTCGGTAATTTTACCTTCATGCAATCCTTGCTGGATATCAACGGGCAGGGTTAAGAGCCGCAGAGTGTTAGCCACGGTTTCACGCGATTTGCCGATACGCCCGGCAATTTCTTTTTGCATTAGGTGAAACTCGTCAACCAATTGCTTGAATGCCCGCGCGCGCTCCATGGGATTTAAATCCTCGCGCTGGACATTTTCAATCAAAGCCAGTTCCAATTTCAGTCGATCATCCGGCACGCCACGCCTAATCACCGCGGGAATTTGTGAAAGTCCAGCCAGCCCCGCCGCCCGCCATCTCCTTTCTCCGGCAATCAACTGATACCGCACATCCAGTCCGGTTTGCGTTTCAATCTCACGCTTGGAAACCAAAATCGGCTGCAATAATCCATGCTCGCGAATAGAGGATGCCAAATCCTTTAACGAGGCCTCATTAAATTCCCGGCGCGGCTGAAAAGGATTGGATTCAATCTTATCTATTTCAATCCAAAAAACCGAATCGGATTTTTTCGGCTGAAAATTGTCGTGAAAAGTCGGGCGGGCCGATGTACCCAAATTTGCCAGCGGCGAATTTACATCCTCGCTGGCCGCGCTTGATTGAACGGGCGCCGGAGTTTCCGGCTCATCATTCGGAACATCCAAACTTGCCGGAATTTCTTCCGGCTCCCTATCGGGAATTAA
>LCKU01000017.1:18455-20475 GCA_001001625.1 Parcubacteria group bacterium GW2011_GWA2_45_30
TCCAACCTCAATATCTCCTCCGCTAACTGCCTATACGCTTTGGCGCCATGCGAGTATGGATCATATTGCAATATCGTTTTCCCAAAAGAAGGCGCTTCGGCCAAACTTATATTTCGCGGAATTACGGCCTCAAACACATACCCGGGGAATTTGCGGCGGATTTCTTTGGCCACCGCGCGATGCAAACGCGATTTGCGATCATACATCGTAAGTAATGCCCCCAAAATAGCAATACGGGTTTTCAAATTGGAATTAACAAGCTGTATAGTGCGGAGCAGATCGGCAAGACCCTCTAGGGCGTAATATTCGCACTGCACCGGAATGACAACCTTTTGCGAGGCGGTAAGCGCATTTATGGTCAAAAGACCTAAACTGGGAGGAGAATCAATTATCATGAAATCATATTTACGGCGCAACGGCTCAAGTATTTCCTTTAGTTTATACTCTCGGCTCCGCATGTCAACCAGTTCCACCGTGGCTCCGGCCAACGCCGGAGATGCGGGCAAAATATCAACTGCCAAAATTCCGGTTTTTTTTACAACATCCCCGGCAGGAATTTTACCGATCAACGCATGATAAATGCTTTTCTCAATTTTTCTAGGATTCAATCCGAGGCCCGACGTGGTATTTGCCTGCGGATCAAAATCAACGAGCAGCACTTTTTTGCCGAGAGCTGCTAAAAAAACACTCAAATTTTGGGCAGAAGTGGATTTTCCAACCCCGCCTTTTTGATTACAAAGCGTAATGATTCTTGCCATACTAAAATTAAATTTAACCCGAGACAAGATGGGCGAGGAGAGATTTGAACTCTCAAGTCCTTGCGGACAATGGATTTTGCCTGCCCCGCACCAATTTTATATCAAACTAAATAATGCACAAATCATTAACCGAAGGCGTTACCACGACACTTCACCATACATACCACGAAAATAGAATCACAATTGGTGCGGGGAGTCCATGCGCGCCCCGCACTAAATTTTGCCGAAAATGCCGCGGGAGAGATTTGAACTCTCAAGTCCTTGCGGACAATGGATTTTGAGTCCATCGCGTATGCCGTTCCGCCACCGCGGCAAAATTAGTGCGGGGTAAATATGCCGTTCCGCCACTCGCCCTTAATTTTCTTTCTTATTATATCCCGCGGATGGAAAAATTTCAATTAAAAATTAACATTGACTTCTAGATGAAAATACGCTACCACTTAGCATAAGTACGTTAACAAAATAAGGATGGCCTGATGAATACTGTAATCCGAGATGGAATTTGGCACTGGCGTGAATTTATGATACCGCAAGTGAATGATCAGTTTATCGTCCGGGTGGAACAAGGCGCCGGCGATACGCCACTTCTCCGCGCGCACCGTCTTGAAGAATTTTTCCAGCAAAGATTCGGAGTCCGGATCGTAATATATCTCCTGCTTGAAGGTAAAAATCCAACTGGGTCATTCAAGGATCGCGGCATGGAATTTGCCATTGCCTGCGCGCTTCAGGATGGATTCCGCTCCTTTGCCGTTGCCTCAACCGGAAATACTTCAGCTTCCGTCGTGGCCCATGCGGCCAAAGCTGGAGCAAAAGATTGCATCGTTATTGTCCCGGAAGATATTGCCGAGGGAAAAATGACCCAGCTCTATCCATTCGGTCCGACCATCCGCGTGGTCTCCGGATCGTTTGACGACGCATATGGACACCATCTCAAAGAGCTTGTTTCAAAAAACCCCGAACTTAAAATCATGAACTCATCCAATCCTGACAGGTTGGAAGGACAAAAAACCGCCGCCTATGAAATTGTAAGCAAATTAAAACGGGCTCCGGATTATCATTTTCTTCCGGTTGGAAATGCCGGAAACATCACCGCTTATTGGCGGGGATACAAAGAGTGCTATAAAAACGGACCAATTGCCCTTTCCCTGCCCAAAATGATCGGCGCGCAAGCCGAAGGAGCAGCTCCCTTAGTTTATGGTGGCATTATTGAACATCCGAAAACAGTTGCCTCGGCAATCAAGATCGGTAACCCGGTACACAGG
>LCKU01000018.1:0-9104 GCA_001001625.1 Parcubacteria group bacterium GW2011_GWA2_45_30
GGTACCACAAATCCTATCGGATTTGGCTACGGGACAAGCATTGCCTATACTAAGATTATTTTAACCGTGTCTCGCCCCGTAGTCACCGAGCGTGCGAGGCGTACTATCGGGGTCTGCTTCTAACGGGATGGAAATCAGAAATATAGCCATAATCGCGCATGTGGATCACGGCAAAACGACTTTGACGGATGCCTTGATGCGCCAATGCGGCGCCATCGGAGAAGGGATTTCGATGGACTCAAATACGCTTGAACAGGAGCGCGGCATTACGATTTATTCAAAAAACGCCTCCATAACCTACAAAAATACGAAAATAAACATTGTGGATACTCCTGGGCATGCTGATTTCGGTTCCGAAGTGGAGCGGGTTTTGCGCTCCATTGATTCCGTGCTTTTAGTAGTGGACGCGCAGGAAGGGCCCATGCCCCAGACGCGTTTTGTGCTTAAAAAATCATTGGAACTCGGTTTAAAACCCATAGTGGTTATTAATAAAATTGACAAGCCGGCGGCAGATCCTCACCGCGCCGAGGAACAGGTATTGGAACTTTTTTTGGAGTTGGGAGCCAATGACGCGCAATCCTCTTTTCCGGTTGTATATGCCAACGGACGCGCGGGTATTGCCAAATTAAAATTGACTGACGAATCAAGCAATCTTTCTCCGCTTTTAGACATCATTTTGAAACATGTTCCTTCCGCGTCGGCCGAAGATTTTTCTGTAAAGTTCCTGCGTTTCCAGCCCTTTAATTTGGGGTATGATAATTTTCTGGGACGGCTGGCAATCGGCAGAATTTATGAGGGAATTATGAAAGACGGCCAGAACGTTTTTATAAAAAACGCCGAAAAAGAAACGCGCAAAGGCAAAATCCGAAAAATATATACTTTCAGGGGATTGGAGAAAGTTGAGAGTAAAGAGGCAATCGCCGGAGATATTGTTATGATTGCCGGACTTCCGGATATATTTATCGGAGAAACCATCGCGGCAGATGAAAATTCCTCGCCGCTTCCGGCAATTAAAATAGACGAGCCGACTATATCCTTGATGTTTTTGGTAAATAATTCTCCGTTCGGAGGCAGGGAGGGAAAATTTGTAACTTCCAGGCAAATTCGGGAATATCTTGAACGGGAACTTGAAGTTAATGTGGGACTCAAAGTTGATTTTTTCTCCACGGATAATTTTAAAGTATACGGCCGGGGGGAATTTCATATCGCAATTTTGTTGGAGAATATGCGCCGGGCCGGATACGAAGTCCAGGTCTCCCAGCCGCAGGCGATTATCCGCGAGGAGAAGGGCGAAAAATTTGAGCCATTTGAGGAAGTTGTTATTGATACACCCGCCCAATTCCAAGGCGCAATTATTGAAAAATTGGGCGTGCGCGGAATTACTCTTAAAAATATAATTCATCACGCTGAAACAGTGCGCCTTTTTTTGGAAGGGCCGACGCGTGGACTTTTGGGATACAGAAGCCAATTTGTCATAGATACCCGGGGAGAGGGAATTTTATCTTCCCGATTCATAGGATTTCGGCCGTACTACGGAGAAATTAGAAAACGCATCCAGGGCTCCATGATATCCATGGCTTCGGGGAAATCATCCGGTTTTTCGCTTTGGGGACTGCAGGAGCGGGGAACATTGTATATCGGTCCCGGCGTGGAGGTGTATGTCGGCATGGTAATCGGCAATACTTCCAAAGGAGAAGAGTTGCATGTAAATCCAACCAAAGGCAAAGAACTCTCTAATATGCGTTCCAAGGCCTCGGACGACGCGATTGAATTAACGCCTCCGTATTCGCTTTCAATTGAGCGCGGGCTTGAAATAATGGCTGAAGACGAATACCTGGAAATTACTCCCGGATCAGTCCGTTTGCGAAAACCCCGTTAAAACGGGGGCTTCGCGACCTGCTGATGGGAATATTATTCTATATCGGTAATGTTCTAATGGGGTAAACATCATTTGACCAAAAACGATAAAAAGTTGTACGAAAAGTCGTTTTCGTAGCAAAACCGCAAAATAGTATTTTAAAACTCCCGCGTATGCGGGAGTTTTAAGAATAAAAGATTGTTTGTACCTCAACCCCATCTTTTATCTCAACGAATTCAGGGTCTTTGACATTTCAAGCAAAGCCGCTTTCATCGCCTCAAAAATACTCGCCGTCTGCGAAGAATTTGGAACGAGTCCTAGTGTCGCCACAATTTCCAAATAATTTTCCGTTACCCAGCCGTCAACTCCGGAATCAAAATTTACATTCCACCACCAATAGTCATTCACGTAAGCCGGATAAGTAGTGACAAGAGTACTGAGCGATGAAGTAAGAACCGTTCCAAGGGCTCCGATAGCTTGAGTGCCGAGAATTGGACTAATGAAGTTTGATAAAGACGGGATTCTTCGTACATTAATTTTGGCTGTGGTTTTTATGCGGTCGCCGATTTGGAATTTAGTGGCAGGAGAAACAATTGACACAATACTAAACAGCGCGTCGGATTGGTCTAATGTAGTGCCACGATTCACTTGAATTTTGTACTTTCCCTCTGATGCATTTATATTCCAATTGTAGAGTCCTGTGTCGGACACTCGCGCAATAAGAATCGGCGCCCGCTCCATTATTTTACAGGCTGGGATAGCGTCTAAACAAGTTGGGCGTTCAGGAACAAGATAAATATCTACATCGGCTTGATCAGCAACACACGGAGTGTTTGACGTGCAAGAGAGTACAGGAGCCGGCGACCATTTGATCACTTGTGTTGAGCCGACAGGCCACTGCTCTCCTCCATTCGGAGAAGTAACGGTGATGGAGGGTTGGGTGGATGGGGTTACAACACTCACTTTTGCGGTAGCTGTGTAGGCGTTTGGATAAGGAGCATAGAGCGCCTTGATTTCCGCTGTTCCTGCTGATATTCCTTGTACATATTCAAGTATTTTCGAATCGCAAGGTGATAGAATTCCCATTTCCGGAGAAAGTTGGGGGCAAGTGTTTGAAACAGTATAAACAACTGCAACATTCGGATTACTCGAAGTCCAATGAGCTGACACTTCTTGCGGCACGGGCATTATCTCCAAGCAAACTCCGCCCGCTGGACCACCCGGGCATGGGGGCATCGGCGGCTGATACATGGCGCGCACTCGGCGCGATTGGCCGACATCCACTTTAATGGCATCCGAGGTCTGAATAAATCCGTTATCGGTATCAACTTCAATATATAATCTACCGAGCGGTTGCGGCGTTGTCTCGCCGACATTCACGCTTATGCTTGTTTTAGCGGAAAGGCCTTGGTTGTCGGTTATATAGAAAACAGGAACATATATGCCTGAGTTGGCGTAAGAATGAGTAAACGTTGCGGTTTGTTGAACTGGAACCGATGAAAGCGGCACTGGAGAAGGAACAGGCATTGGTTTAGTTATCTCATCCCCCCAAATAACCCAGTAGTAAAGCGGGCCATTTTCAGGATCGTAAGCGTTAACGCTCCAGGTGCCTGTTTCTCCGACTTTCAGCGATGTCGGACCTTTGACTCCGGAAATAACCGGAGTTTGATTATTTATCGGAGGCGGCGTTGGGAATGGCGTTGGGAATGGTATTGGAGTGGGAAACGGCGGAGGGAATAATGGCGAAAGATAAATTGTCGCAAAAGCCACTTTGCCTGCTTCTATAGAAACACTCCATTTGGTTTTATCGTATCCTTTGGCTCCAGCAACAATTGTATATTCGCCAGCCAAAACGTTTTCAAAAAATGCCGCTCCGCGCTCCGTGGTCTGCGTTCCAATCAGCGCGCCGGACGCGCTATACAAATCAACCGTTGCGTGATAAATCGTCCCGCAGGGCGAAACTATGGAGGGTCTTCCGTCTGAATGTCCTCCGCTCGTTCCGTCGCCGCTTTGAATTTGTTGCGAAGAAGTTTGCTGCCCCAGCATACACACCACATTCGCGCCATTAACGCTAACCTGCAAAGATCCACGATTTTTCGCGGGCCTTGAAAGATCGCGTATAACCAGCGCTTTAATGTTTTGGCTACTATCGGTGTAGGAGCCGTAAATATTCAAGACATCTCCCACCGCTATCTCGAAAAGCGCCATCGGAGACCTATCTCTCTGCAAAATAGTTGTTTGTGAAGTTACTTCAATTAAGTATTTCCTGATAAGGGGGTAATAAGCAGAGCTGGCTTCCATAGCCCCCGCGCCAAGCTGTACTTGCTCTTGAATTTCCAATCCCAGGGGACAGGGCAAAATAACGCCGCTCGGATTATCACTAAAATCACGACAAGGAGAAAAGTATTTGTTCACAACCGTAAAACTTGCGGGCGGGACTCCGGAAGATGGCGCGGACAGCGCTTCCATATTATTTAATTGGACAAAACTTAATCTGACGGGCTTAGTAAGATTCCTCACAATAATGGCATCTATTGAAGACACCCCCGAATCCGTAAATCCGTACACGTTGATGCGGTCTCCAACCTCAAAACTCGCCAAAGAAGCTCTTTGGCGGTTGCGCAATAGCAATCTTGTATCCGAATCCACTTTTATGGTGTAAAGAACGGACGGCGAGAGCGGGCAGGGATATTCGAGTCCGCTCGCGCTCTCTGACTGGAACTTTTGGCACCTTACGCCGACTTCATAAGATGCCCTGATTTCGGCCGGAAAAGACGGACCGGAAACGCCGCGGATAATAAGGTTATTAAACTGGACTATATCTTCAAAATCGCTATCGTCTATGGGCTCTATGGGAATAGTCGGAACAGGCATGGGAACAATTCGGTTAGGCGCTCGCAGTGTGTTTATTTGGGCTTGCAGGGCTTGAAGTTTGGCCTGCAATGCGGCAATGGTAGCGGCTTTCGTGGCGGCGGATTGGGCCAATGAAACGGTTGGCATCAATAAGCCGGCTCCGATAACCGCGGAAATAAGCAGAGTTGATAATTTTACTGATTTTTTTATGGTCATAAAATATAACTTGTTGAACCGGCAGTGAGTAAATGTAGAAAATATCATTACTCGTTACCCGGTTTGTTATGTTAATAAAAATAGATTTCTGCGACCTTTTTCAATCCTATCATATGGGGGGGTGGCGCAAGTGGTTGTAATTATTAGGTTGGGCGTGTTATGGTGGTTTGAGAGTTCTTTCCAATAGGAGCGTTGTCCGATGGGTAGTTTGAAAAATGCGTTGTGGGAAATCCGCTGCGCCGTCCATCAGGCGTGGCTTAGCATTTGGCACTCTTTTTTCATTTTGGAAGAAGGAAAATTTTTGGCGGATCGGACCAATGTGGTCTTGCTTTATGGATTCAACGGTCTGCCCGGAGGCCTTGTGCCGATAAAAGAGAAATTAGAATCACTGGGCTATAACGTTTTGATTCCTAATTTAGGCCGTGGGACAAAGCGCATTGATGCGTTTGCGCGTAGCTTAAGAATTTTTTTGCGGAAAAAAGAAGCGCCATTAATTTATTGGAACGATTGCACACTCGAGAAACTTGGTTCGAATCTCGTGTTTTTGGGATATAGCATGGGTGGATTGGTGGCGCTTGAACTTTTGCGTAAATATCCGGAGTACCGAAGTGCCCGGGTGATTGCCTTAGGAACTCCTTTGCGCGGCACTAATTTTGCCTATTTGTCTTCGGTATTTTTTTCTGCCAGTCAAGATCTTATTTCCGGATCGGATTTTCTTAAAGGGATGCACGAATACCTTATTGAAAATTTACCGGATTTGTATCAAGTGCGGGCGCGGTATGACGAGATTGCGCCGCGTTCCTCCACTGCTCTTCCGGAATTTCCGGCCTACATCGTATTTTCCGTGGCCGGGCATGCGGCCCTGCTATATATAGACAAAGAAACGCTCCAATATGTACTTTCCAAGCCATGATCCCCGGTGGGGATTTTTAAATTTGTATTGGTTTTTAAAAGGATGTATAATGCGGTTATGTCTAATTACATAAGGAATATTGTCGGTATAGCAATTGTGATTGTACTTATTGCGGTATCCTATGCCGCAGTGGTGTATGTCGGAACTTACTCCCGTTCCATTGAGCCCGGATCCTATCGCAGTTTTTCGGTATCGGGTGAAGGAAAAGTCGTGGTTGTGCCGGATGTGGCATCATTTACATTTTCTTTGATTACGCCGGGCGGGAAGGATTTGGGTAAACTCCAGCAGGAAAATACAGAGCGGGTGAACCGCGCCAGTGGATTCGTAAAATCCGAAGGAATTGATGTTAAAGATGTCAAAGCTGAAAATTATTCAATTGAACCGCGTTATCAATATTTTAATTGCAATCCGGTGATTTTGCGTGAAGGCGGAAGCGAGAATGCGCGTCCGTGTCCTCCTCCGGAAATCGTGGGATATACTATAACGAAGACGGTGTCTGTAAAAGTGAGGGAGAAGGACTTTTCCAAAATCGGAAATCTTCTTTCCGGAGTAGTGTCAGCCGGAGCAAATTCTGTGTCGCAGTTATCCTTTGCCGTGGATGATCCTACCAAACTGGAAAATGAAGCGCGGGGCAAAGCCATTGCGCAAGCACAGGAAAAAGCCGAAGATATTGCCAAAGCCGGCGGATTTAGCGTTGGACGTTTAATTTCCATCCAGGAAGGAGGCGGGTATTATCCACAGCCCATGTATCGGGCGTTGGAAGCCAAAGTCGGTTTTGGCGGGGGAAATGCGGCTCCGGCGCCGATAGTTGAACCCGGGTCGCAGGATATTAAGGTGAATGTTACGTTGGTTTATGAAATTGAATAAATTATGAAAAACATAGAATCACATCGCAATCTAATGGTGGAAGGATCAGGCAAACGCGCAAGGCGGGAGAATGAAGGTACTTTGCGGGAGGATGAGAAGAAACTTGCCGAGATTAATTTGCGTATTGAGCGTGGCGAGAATGTTGATCTTGAAAAAGAAGTGGGGGAAATTAGAAAACGGCGCGGATTGATCCAGAAAGACGAGGAGCTGATTAATCGCGCGGATATGTAAATCGGTTTATTGATTTTTTTGCAAGATCCGTCATAGTAGCAAGTGGATCTTTTTTTGGAGATTTACCCCGTTAAAAAGAAACAAGCACAGCTTATTTTAGACGTAAAATATGTTTTAATACAAGGGTAATTTTGGCAAAAATTACATCTCCTGTTTCTTTCTAACGGGGTTATATGCAAAATGCGCGTGCTTTTAAAAATTTCGGGCGAGGCGTTGTCGGGCGAGGCCAAAACCGGCTATAACTTGCCGGATATTGAATTTATTGCCCAGGAAATTAAAGGCGCGGTTGATGGCGGCGGAAAGAAAATCGAGCTTGTGGTTGTGGTCGGGGGCGGCAATTTAATCCGCGGAGCGCGCCTAAAAAAGGAGCTTGGCCTTGACTCGGTGGTGGCGGATTACGCCGGAATGCTTGCGACCTTGGTGAATGCGGTCGTGTTTCAGGATATTTTGGAAAAAAAATACGGGCTTGTGGTTAGGGTTTTATCGGCAATCGAGGCACGTCAAGTCGCCGAGCCCTATTTGCGCCGCGTGGCCATGAGTCATCTGGAAAAAGGCAGAGTGGTTTTGCTGGCTGGCGGCACGGGCAACCCGGATTTTTCCACTGATACCGCTATGGTCTTGCGCGCGCATGAGATTGAAGCAGATATGGTGCTCAAAGGCACCAAGGTTTCCGGAATTTTTGACAAGGACCCGAAGAAATTCAAAGACGCCGTAGAAATCACACAGGTAAGTTACATGGATTATCTGAACAAGCATCTTGAAATTGTGGATGCAACTGCCGTTACTCTGGCACGTAAGCACTCATTGTCTATCCAAGTTTTTGATATTTTTAAGAAGGGAAATTTGAAGAAGGTGATTGCGGGTAAAAATATAGGATCGGTGATACAGGACTAATAATAGTAAGCTTGAGTATTGTCAAAGGTCTGCCATAAAGGCCTTTTTATTTTTATAATAATTTGATAACATGATAAGTGTCAGTTCAAAGGGTTATCCTGAATGTAATGAAGGATCTTAAAATTTGGATTCTTCGCTTCGCTCAGAATGACTTTCTGTTATCGCAATGAATAAGAAGCAGAAGATGGCGCTCAAAAAACGCCGCAAAAAAGGAGGTAAAAAATTTGAAAGCATTCGGTTTCGTTAACAGGCCGTATCAAGCTAAGTTTTGGCGATAAAAAAGCTTAGCTTGGAGTTGACTCGTGTTTTATGGAATTGCTCGGTATTGATTTGATAACCTTGCTTAAAACCGCGGGCTATGCGGGTCTTTTTGGAATTGTATTTGCGGAATCAGGTCTTTTGCTCGGATTTTTTCTTCCCGGGGATTCGCTTCTTTTCACCGCAGGATTTTTGGCATCGCAAGATTTTTTCAATATTTGGATTTTGATTATAGGGTGTTTCTTGGCCGCGGTGATCGGTGATTCGGTGGGATATACATTCGGAAAAAAAGTCGGACCGAAAATTTTTACGCGCGAGGATTCGTTGATTTTCCGAAAACACAATCTGGAACATGCCCGCATTTTTTATGAAAAACATGGCGGTAAAGCAGTTATTTTGGCAAGATTTTTGCCCATAGTCAGGACATTTGCTCCGATTCTTGCGGGCGTGGGCGTTATGCGCTATGCCTCGTTTCTTTTTTATAATGTTATTGGCGGGATCATGTGGGCAATCGGCATGCCGATTTTGGGTTTTTTTCTCGGAAGCATAATTCCAGACGTGGACCGATATCTGCTTCCGATTATAGCTGCAATTGTTATTCTTTCCATCCTCCCCACATTTTGGCACATTTTTAAGGAGAAAGAGTATAGGGATTATATTTTCTCTAAAATTTTCCGTAAAAAATCACTATAGAGGCGAAACCCCTATAGTGGACTTGACTCAGATTTCGCAAAGAATTATAATCGGACTATATATGTCCGATTTATTTTTATGAGGAAAAAGATTGATTACTCAATAATTTTGCTGGAGCGAATGAAAAATGCCGGAGATAAATTTATGGATGTTAAAGCCGTGGCGCGCGAGTTTAATCTGCCCCCGGCTTTCTTGGAAAAAGTCGCGCAGGAATTGAAACGTGTCGGATGGGTTGAATCGCAAAAAGGCCGGGGAGGCGGGTATAGAATTTCAAAAATGGGAGAGACAATAACCATGGCGGATATTATCAATTTTTTTGAA
>LCKU01000018.1:9140-14287 GCA_001001625.1 Parcubacteria group bacterium GW2011_GWA2_45_30
TATCTAGATTACGCCGCTACCACTCCGCTTGATCCACAAGTAAAAAAGGTCATGGAGCCGTATTGGAGTAATGACTTTGGTAATCCTTCAAGTATCCATTCGCTAGGTCGCGCGGCAAAAATAGCGCTAGAGGGAGCCCGTAAAACCGTGGCGAAAATTTTTCAGTGCCGTTCTTTGGAAATTGTATTTACCGGAAGTGGGACCGAATCAATTAATCTTGCGATTTTTGGTTTGTGCCGTACTAAGTTCGGCACAAACCGTGCCGAACTTAGTACGGCACAAAACCGTAGACATATAATCACCACAAAAATTGAGCATCATGCGGTGCTTAATGTAATGCGGGCGTTGGAAAAAGAAGGATATGAGATTACTTATCTTGATGTTGATAAAAACGGTTTGGTTAACCCGAAAAAACTAAAAAGCGCGTTGCGTCCAGAGACAATCCTGGTTTCTATAATGTATGCCAATAATGAGATCGGCACAGTTGAGCCGATTGTGGAGATCGGAAGAATAATTAAAGAACACAGAAGAACTATCAACTATAAGCTATCAACTATAAGCTATCCTTATTTTCATATCGACGCTTGTCAGGCCGCAGGCTATCTTGATTTGAATGTAGAAAAACTTGGCGTAGATTTGATGAGTGTGAACGGATCCAAGATATATGGTCCTAAGGGAGTCGGGGCGTTATATGTGCGATCTGGCGTAAAACTTGAATCGATAATTTACGGAGGAGGGCAGGAAAATGGCCTGCGTTCCGGGACCGAAAATATCGCGGGAATCGTGGGACTTGCCAAGGCCTTGGAAATTGCGCAGAAAATTAAAGAAAAAGAAAGTGCACGGCTTGCAGAACTTCGTGACTATTTTATCCGCGAAGTTTTGACGCTTATTCCCGATGCGGTATTAAATGGCCACCAGACAGAGCGGCTTCCCAATAACGCAAATATATCAATTCCCGGAATTGAAGGAGATGCTGTAGTGCTTTATTTGGATGAAAAAGGAATTGCCGTATCCACCGGAGCCGCCTGTTCCGCAACTTCGCTTGAGCCCTCGCACGTGATTTTGGCGCTTGGCAAAAGCCGTGAGTATGCTTTAGGATCCTTGCGATTTTCATTCGGCAGAGGTACGACAAAAAAGGATTTGGATTACACACTAAAGTCGTTCGCAGAAATTGTACGCCTTCTGCGCCGGCGGTGAGTAATATAAAAAATGCCACGAGGAATAAAAATATACTTACAAACTTGAGAATATAAGGATGTTATTGAAAAGAAGTATAAAAAGTATCATGGAAAATTCGCTGATAATACAAAATCTCATAGTCACTGTAGAAAACAAAGAAGTCGTGAAAGACGTGAATTTAGAAATTCGTCCGGGTGAAATTCATGCGCTGATGGGCCCCAACGGCTCGGGGAAAAGTTCGCTGGCATATGCGATTGCCGGGCATCCGGAATATAAAGTTACCAACGGAAAAATTTCGCTCGGTGATATTGATTTGTTGACGCTTGCGCCTGAAGAACGTGCTAAAGCCGGACTTTTTTTGTCGTTTCAAGAGCCGCCCGAAGTCGGGGGAGTGAGTATGCGAGTATTTCTTAATGTTATTAAAACAGGGATCGGATCCCTGTATACAGGGATCCGATCCCTGGAAATGGCATTAGGCATTTCAGATTCATTTTTAGATCGTTTCTTAAATGACGGATTTTCCGGCGGGGAAAAGAAAAAATCAGAGATTTTGCAATTTTTGGCGCGCAAGCCCAAATTCGCGATTTTTGATGAGATTGATTCCGGACTGGACCTTGATTCATTGCAAGTTGTTGCCGATATTATACAGAGTGCCGCAGTTGGAGGAACTGGAGTGCTTTTGATCAGCCATGCCCCGCGGATGTTTTCGCGGATTGTCCCGCATCGTATCCATGTGCTGATTAATGGAATAATTGCGGCATCGGGCGGCGCGGAAATTATTTCCTCTCTTGAAAAGAGTGGATATGACGTTTTTTATCATGTCGGTAAATTCCCAGAGATTGTCTCTGTGGCGTAGGAAAGAAATATAAGAAGCGCCATGGTGCGTAGGGACAAAAAAGCCCGACTTTAGAAAGTGGACCTTAGAGATACATTTATTTCGTGAGTTTTTTGCCACATTTTCGGCAGACTCCTAGTTCAGTAGCACAAGCAGTACAGTATTTGAGAGTATGCCGATCTTGATCACTACTTTTCCCGCATTTCTTGCACATTTTAAGCTCCATTGTGTGCGCGAGACTCTTGCAACCAGAACAGAGAGTCATATTGTCTTCCTCAGTTGAAAAATGATCTATAAATTAGTGTATACTATTCGTGTGGGGTAGTCAATAAAATCTCGTGAATACGAAATCACCAAAATTATCACCAACCGAATATCGTTATGGTTTTCACGATTCGCATAAGCCGGTGTTTAGCGCCGAGCCCGGACTTTCGCGCCGCAGCGTGGAAGAAATTTCCCACATTAAAGATGAGCCGGAGTGGATGCGGAAATTCCGGCTGGATGCTTTGCGAATTTTTGAGGCAAAGCCCATGCCGACCTGGGGCGCGGATTTATCCGGAGTTGATTTTGCAAAAATAATTTATTATATCCGGCCCTGGGATAAAAAAGCGAATAATTGGGATGAAGTTCCGCCGGAAATTAAAACCACTTTTGAACGGATAGGAGTTCCCGAAGCGGAGCGCAAATTTTTTGCCGGAGCCGCGGCGCAGTATGATTCGGATGTGATTTATCATGCGATCCGAGATAATCTTGCGCGCAAGGGCGTAATATTTTGCGATACCGATACCGCACTTCTGGAATACCCGGAAATTTTCAGAAAATATTTTGGAACCGTGATTCCGGTCGGCGATAATAAACTGGCGGCCTTGAATTCCGCATGCTGGTCAGGTGGTAGTTTCATTTATGTGCCCAAGGGTGTCAAAGTTGAAATGCCGCTTCAGGCGTATTTTCGTATCAATTCTGAAAATTTTGGGCAATTTGAGCGCACTTTGATTATTGCGGATGAGGGAAGCGAGCTTACTTATTTAGAGGGTTGTACTGCTCCTATATATTCAACTGATTCTTTGCATGCCGCGGTGGTGGAAATAATCGCGCACTCGCATTCGCGCGTTCGTTATATAACGGTGCAAAATTGGTCAAAAAATGTTTATAATTTAGTAACCAAACGCGCTCGAGCCGAGGAAGGAGCTTTTGTGGAATGGATTGACTGCAATCTTGGGTCAAAAGTTACCATGAAATATCCTTCGGTTATACTCGCGGGGCGCGGTGCGCGGGCCGATACGCTTTCAATCGCGCTTGCAGGATCTGGTCAAAGTCAGGATGCGGGCGCTAAAATGATTCATATAGCATCCGATACTATTTCCAATGTGGTTTCAAAATCGGTTTCATTCGGAGGCGGCAGAACTTCGTATCGCGGACTTTCGCGCGTGGTTCGCGGCGCAAAAAACTCGCGGATTAGCGTGCGGTGCGATGCATTGATCCTTGATCCGGAATCGCGCGCCGACACATACCCAACCCAAAAAATTGACGAGGAACAAGTTCGGGTTGAACACGAAGCGCGGGTATCAAAACTCGGGGAGAAAGAATTATTTTATTTGCGCTCCCGCGGACTTTCCGAAATTGAAGCATCTTCCCTGATTGTTACCGGATTTTTCGAGCCGCTGATGAAATATCTGCCGGTGGATTATGCGGTGGAAATGAATAGGTTGATTGAATTACAGATGGAGGGGGCGGTGGGATAATTTTGTGCATTTTCTCGGCATTTTGTTTTCGCGACACGCTCGTTCCGTCCAGCGACGGAACTCGCTAAGGGTCGAACCGAATTTTTCGCGAGCGCGCGAAAACCATGCAATTCGGTTCTCCCATTGTCGCGAGAAACGAAATGCCTCAAGTGCACAAAATGATTGAATTATAAAGAGTGGGGGTTTTCGTAAGGTAGCGCTTCGTGCCATCAAATAAATGAATAAAGAATTTAAAATTTGTCAGAATTGTAAAAAAGAATTCCGAATTGAGCCGGAGGATTTTTTGTTCTACGAAAAAATCAAAGTCCCGCCGCCGACGTTTTGTCCGGAGTGCAGGATGGTGAGGAGGATGAATTTTAGAAATGAAAGAACTCTTTATAAAAGTAAATGTATTATGTGCGGCAAGAATATATTCTCCGCATATCCCGAAAAATCGCCTCTTCTAGTTTATTGTCACGATTGCTGGTGGTCTGATAAATGGTCGCCACTGAACTATGGCACAGATTATGATTTCTCAAAATCATTTTTTCAGCAATTTAAAAATTTGATGGCACGGGTGCCGCGTCCCGGACTTTCATATACCAATACGGTTGGTAGTGAGTATTTAAATTATGCCGTTAATGTAAAGAGTTCTTATTTGGTTTTTGGGAGCCATGATCTTGAGAATGTTAGTTATGCAAAAACAGCGGCTCACTCTAAGGATTCAATAGATATTACAACAACTTTATGGAGCGAATCTTGTTATGAAACGGTGGATTGCGCGAAATGCTTTGCAGTTCTTTTCAGTAGATATGCTGAAAATTCTCAAGATGATTATTTTTTATTTGATTGTAGGAATTGTTCAAATTGTTTTAGCTGCACCAATCTACGGAATAAAAATTATCACATTTTTAATCAGCCCTATACGAAAGAAGAGTATCAATTGGCGCCGGATTGGATTCAGAATTGCTTTACGAAGAAGTTAGCGCGATAGGAAGGAGATCGTATTTCGGGGTGAAAATTTGGTATAGTTATGACGTCATCTTGTCGGAGGATTGCCACAATTCCAACAATCTCTTCGCCTGCATCGGATTACGCAACAAATCCTACTGCATCCTCAACAAGCAATACATCAAGGAAGAATATGAAAGGTTAGTCCCCAGGATCATAGAGCATATGAACTCCATGCCCTATATAGACCAGAAAGGCAGAGTATATAAATACGGTGAATTCTTCCCTCCGGAACTCTCCCCATTCGCATATAACGAAACCATAGCCCAGGAATACTTCCCTTTAACCAAGGAACAGGCACAAGAGCAGGGATACTCCTGGAAAGACCCGGAACCCCGAAACTACGAGATCCAGATTAAAAATAACCAGATACCCGACCATATTAAAGATGTAGGAGATGA
>LCKU01000019.1 GCA_001001625.1 Parcubacteria group bacterium GW2011_GWA2_45_30
GCGAGAATTGGTCGGTGGAGCTTGCCGAACAGGACTGGTTAAGCGATACGGAGGATGGGGATGCGGATGATCTTGCTCAACGCTATGATAAAATAAAACACGCAGTTCCTTCAGACGTACGGAAAATTATTGAGCCGGCATTCAAAAAAATCCAGATCGATGAGCAAATGCAGGGAAGATCGGAGGAAATGCTTGTTGATCGCCTTGAATGGATACTTAATATGCCGTGGGGAGTTTTTACCGCTGACACAGAGAACTTTAATGGCGTGAAAAAAAGCTTAAATGATGATCACTTCGGACTGGAAAAAGTAAAACAGAGGATTTATGAATATCTTGCGGTACGGAAACTCAATCCTTCGGGAAAATCTCCGATCCTCTGTTTTGTCGGGCCTCCAGGGGTGGGAAAAACATCACTTGGTAAATCAATTGCTCGGGCACTTGGACGTAAATTCGTAAGAATTTCGCTCGGTGGCCTTCATGATGAGGCGGAAATTCGCGGCCATCGGCATACCTATATAGGCGCGTTTCCGGGAAAAATAATCGAAGGCATTCGTGAAGCGGGAAGCATGAATCCGGTATTTATGCTCGATGAAATTGAAAAGGTCGGCCAGGACTGGAAGGGTGATCCCGGATCAGCGCTTATCGAGGCGCTTGATCCTGAACAGAATCACTCGTTTCAAGACAACTATTTGAGAATATCGTTTGATCTGTCGCAGGTTTTTTTCATCACCACCGCAAATACGATCGACACGTTGCGTCCGGCACTCAGGGATCGGATGGAAATTGTGGAAATTCCCGGATACATTCCACAGGAGAAGCTTCAAATCGCGAAACGTCATCTCATTTCAAAACAGAAGGAGGCAAACGGTTTTCCGGCGCTACATGCTGGGAGAACATTTGATCTTAGCTTTTGTGACGACGCGATTCTAAAAATGATTTACGATTATACGGATGAAGCGGGGGTACGCAATCTTGATCGCACCCTTAGTGAAGTATTCAGAAAGACCGCGCAAAATATCCTTTCTGGAAATTTACCGGCGAAGGACATCGTAGAAATTACGGAACAAAACATCCATAATTACTGCGGGCGGACCACATTTTCAGAGAGCACATTGCCGCAAGGTCCTCTTTCGCCGGGAGTGGTGCCGGTACTTAGTGTGAGTTCAAGCGGCACGGGTCATATACTTTTTGTTGAGGTTTCAATCGGTTATCATCCTGGCGGACGTAAGATTGTGGTGTATGGCGTGGATGCCTCGGGCGAACAGATAAATTTAGGGAATGAAATCAAGCAGTCGGTGAAAATCGCTTGGGATGCGCTTACGTCCCGTAATTGTATTCTTTTTGATGTGGTGCGTAAGTTTGAGCAGGAAGTTGGTCCGATGCTTGTATCGGTCAGTTTGACGAATCTTAGCATAGCCAAAAGCGGACCATCGGCCGGAGTTCCAATATTTCTTGCGCTTTTCGGGGCGCTTACGGAGGAATCAATTCGGCCCACATCCGAGACACCGCTTCTGGCCGCAACCGGTGAAATTACAAAAAAAATGGATATTATTAGTAAGGTCGGCGGCATACGCGAAAAAATTCTTGCCGCGCACCGCAAGGGCATAAGGCGCGTTATTATCCCTAAAGATAACGAATTTGATATTGAAGATATCCCCAAAGAGATTCTCGAAGGAGATGAACGGATCGAGATTATTCCTGAATCCTCCATGCTTAACGCCCTACGGCTCGCATACCCCGAAAATACGCTCATTAAAAAATACGTTGAGAAGAAAATATCCCAAAAGGAGCTTTAACAGCTCCTATTTTTATAATTAAAAAACCCGATGTTTCAGCAGCGGGTTATTTTTTATCTTAGCATGCCATTGACAAACCGTTTTATGATCTCCTTGAAAATCAAGAAAAGGTTGATTTCTTTCGGGCCCTCATAAATATCCTGTATGGCTTTATCGCGATAAGCAATTGCCATGAGGTGAGTAATATCTGAAAATGGATCGCCGCCAAAAAATCGGAAGGCATCCTCCACGTTTTTAATTAACATGTTCGGTACCGCATATTTAATAATTGCCGCCAGTTCCCGGACATCTTGGCCTCGGTCCAGGCGCCGTATCGCATCATATACCGCGCATTCAGTCAGGTAGATGTCACGGGAAATATTGGCGATAAATTGCATGTAAAGCTCGCTATTTATCAAGGGTTTTCCCGAGACAATCCGTTTTTGCGCGTTCTCCAGGGAGAGTTTGCGCACTATTTTTAACATTCCCAAATTTGCGGCCCCGAGTCCAATGCGGCCCGGATTTAGCGTGCGCATGGCGATTTTAAACCCATCGCCAACCTCGCCAAGCTGATTTTCAATTGGAACACGCACGTTTTCAAAGGTAAAATCCGCCGTGTCGGATGCCCACAGCCCGACTTTATCGGTATGCAGTCGGGTACGAGTAACTCCCGGAGTGTTTTTTTCCACAATCAGCGCTACGATAGTTTTGTTTCCTCCGAAAGAATCGGTTTGGGCAAACGTGACCAAATAATCAGCAAGTTCGCCGGTGCTTACAAAACGTTTGGCGCCGTTAAGTATCCAGGTGTTTTCTTCTAGTCGTGCGTGTGTATGCATTGCGGCCGGATCTGCCCCGGCACCTTCTTCTGATAACGCAAATGCGCCGATCCTTTTTCCCGCGATTGCGGGTGCAAGATAGCGCAATTTTTGGTCGTGGTTTCCAGCGTGATCAATGGTTGTAAGTGCAAGTCCCACCGAGGAGCCGTAAAACGTGGGCATTGAACCAAAACATTTTCCGAGCTCCTCCATGCATATTACATACGTTTCTTTTCCCAGTCCTTCTCCTCCGTACTCTTTGGGAAAACAGCATCCGAACATGCCGATATTTACCATGCCACTGATGATTTCCGGAAGGATGCGGCGCTCTTTTTCCATCTGCGGAATTTTGGGCCAGATTTTTTCCTCGCAAAATTTACGAACAACTTCGTGCCAGGCGTCGTATTCGTCGCGAAAATCTTCCCCGGATGATACTATTTTTTGCGGCGCGGGAGGTGTTGAGTGCGCAGTCAAGAGTTCGCGGATTTTAGGCGCAATTTCCCGCTCGCAAAATTCGCTGGCAACGTCAAACGGAGTTGCGATTATGACAGGATCGAAATGCGCTTCTGTCGCACTCGGCGCAGTTGCGGTTTTTTTGGGGGTTATCTCGATTTTCAAAAATTTGCCTATGGCTTTGCGGGCTTCCTCGGTTTTAACCAATTCAAGAAACAAAGCGCGTTCAAGCTTTAGTCCGTCCTCCAGCGGCATTTTTACGCCCTCGCAAAACGTCCGATCAATGGCCCGGATGGCGTGGGGCGATTTTTGCGCAAGCGATAAATGGAGTTCTTTTTTTACACGTTCAATCACGGATGGTGTTTCGGGGTCGTATGCCACAGTTGGGCGTTGTTTAATATCTTTGTGGTAAATTTTTTTGGCGAATTCTGAAAGATTTTTTTTGAAAAAATCGCCGCTGGCAATCTCATCCACCAATCCCATTTTTAAGGCCTGTTCATCTTTATATGTCCGTTCTCCCCCGCCATAAATCATAAGCGCCGCCTCGCGGGCTTCGATAAGGCGGGGCAGGCGCTGGGTGCCGCCCATGCCCGGCATGAGTCCCTTGCCGATTTCCGGAAATCCAAATTCCGCATTTTTGGCCAAACGGAATTTATGCGCGAGCGCCAGTTCCAATCCCCCTCCCAAACAGATTCCCTGGATTCCGGCAATGGTGATTTTACTAGATCCGGCAATCAAATCGATAAGATGGTTAAACGTCTCAACCGCCTCGCGGGATTTTTGGTCGTCAGACGTTTCCATGAGCTCCCAAATTTCTTTTAAGTCCGCTCCGGCGCAAAATGAATTAAGCATGCCGGTGATTGCGATTATCTCAACCGACTTTTTTTCCTCAAGCAGATGATAAATTTCCGTCAATTCTTCCACCGCAGCGGCGCAAAGTACGTTCCACGGCAGGTTTTTGAATTCAACTACGGCCAGCGGCCCTATCTCATCTATTTCCGCGAATTTATAAGCCATTTTCAACTCCTATTCGGGATGTTTTTTCAAGGTTCTTCTGATTTTGGTGTACCACCTGAACCAATATTTTGCAAATAATAAAAATGCCGCTTTTTAAGGCGGCTTTTAAAAAAGATTACCACTCAAGTTTGTCTTGAGAGCCGAAAAAGTTTTTTTCGGCTTTAGCGTTTTCATGCAGAAGCACGGAAATCGCATAACGCGGGTCGCCTGTTTTTTTATGCGCAGCGCTTAGCGCCTTTACGATTTCGGAAAGACCTTCCTTGTCAGCCCATTTTAACGGATGTTCTAGACCAAAAGGAAATCCGATTCCGAGGCATGCTCCGGCGCCAATATCATCAAGCGAAATGATCCCTTCTTCAAGGCAGCGGGCGGATTCGTTCACGAATTGGCACATCATGAGGTAATAAATTTTTTCCAAATCCTCCTCCGGCCGTTCAGGGAAATTCGACTCAAGGATTTCCTCAAGCGATTTGTGTTGTGCCGTCGCGCCGTAATCATAAAATCCCGCGCTCCAACGCTCGCCCAAACGCCCCTCATCCGTCATGCAGGAAAGAAGTTTTGGTGTTTGCATGCGCTGGCCAAATGCTTTCTCCAAAACCAAAAGAACATCTTTCACCAAAGGCAGCCCCAGCCAATCCAGAAGCCAGAAGCATCCGGTTGCAGGCCAGCCTGTTTCTTTCATGCGTGTATCCAGAGCTTTAATATCAAATCGGTAGCGCATAAGATTATTTACGCCTTCAAGCAATAATGCGGCCAGCGCGCGGTTTACGTAAAACCCGGGAGAATCCTTTACATGGATCGGAGTTTTCTGGCTTTGTTCTTGCACGAAACGTCTGACCCGTTTATATGTTTCTTCCGATGTTTCCTTGCCGACCACGATTTCCACCAGCTTCATTTTCCATGGCGGATTAAACCAATGAACCCCGATGATTTTGTCCGGGCGACCGGTTTCGGCGCCAAGGTCGGTTATGGAAAGGGATGACGTGTTTGATGCCAAAATCGCTCCGGGTTTCATGATCTTATCCAGCTCGCGAAAAATTTTCTTTTTCAGTTTCATATTTTCCGGTGCGGCCTCCATCACCAGATCGCAATCTTTTAACGATTCCATGTCGTGCGAAGATACTACAAGCGATTTTTGATGATCCGCTTCGGCTTTGGCTATGATTCCGCGCTCAACATATCCGTCTATGCGCTCATCCAAAAGCTGGCGGGCTTTAACGGAAAGTTCCGGAGTTCCTTCCAGCATGGTTACCGGAATTCCTTGGCGTGCAAGCCAAATAGAAATTCCGTGCCCCATGGTTCCGGCGCCCCCGATAATGCCTACCTCGCTGATAATGCGTTCAGATGCGGGTTTTCTCTTGATAAGCGTTTCCGGGCGTTTCAGAAGCAGGGCAATCCCCTGACCTCCACCGATACAAAAAGCAGTCATAACGTAGCGCGCGTCCGTATTTTCCAGAATGGTAATTGAGTCAACGGTACGCATAATGCCGCTTGCACCCAATGGATGTCCAAGCGCAATCGCGCCGCCATTTGGATTAACTTGATCTTCGGTAAAGGGCAGCTGCTTGATGCAGGCAAGGGTTTGTCCGCTAAACGCTTCGTTTAGTTGCAGGAAATCAACATCTTTGGCAGTGAGTCCGGCTTTTTCAAGTGTTTTTAAGATTGCCTTAACCGGAAGTTCTCCCATAAAAAGCGGATCTCCACCTGCGCTGGCATAAGCAACTATTTCTGCCAATGGGTTTAGGCCAAGGGTTCGGGCGCGCGATTCAAGCATAATTAGAAGCGTTCCGGCGCCGTCGGAAATCTGGGAGGAGTTTGCAGGTGTTACTGTTCCGCCCTCTTTTTGGAATAAATGTCCCAAAAGATCCGGAAAACCGCTAGCAAGTTGCGGGTTTTTAACCAAAGCAGTATTTATGGTTTCGTCAGCCATGTGGTTATTTATCGGGATCATGCGCGGCCGGAATAATCCTTCATTGGTGGCGCGATGGGCTCTTTGGTGCGATATTACGGCCCACTCATCCTGATTTTTACGTGAAATTTTGTGCTTACGAATAGAATTTTCAGCAATTTGCCAATAAAGCGCTTTGGTGCCGGTGATTTCGTCAAGCGCCAAAGAATCAGCCAATCCCTCGGTAAGCGAATCAACCAGGACAATATTTCCAAATTTTGGGCCAAGTCGGGATTTTGTTTCATAACGCGGCACCTCGGACATATTTTCCGTGCCGCCCACCAGAATAATTTTGTAATCGCCGACGCGAATGGCTTGATAGGCCGAAATAATTGCTTTAGTTCCGGAGCCGCAATTGTTCATTGGGGTCCAAGCGGGAATTTGGGAAGGAAGTCCGGCAATACGCGCCGCCACATGCGCGATATTGGGCGCGGAACTTTTGGTATAACAGTTTGAGGCGATGATTTCATCAATTAAATTGGGGTTAATGTTACTTTGGGCAATTATCCATTTGTAACACTCGGCCAGCAAATTCTCGGCCGGAATATCACGAAACGCGCCCATATGTTTTCCCGAAGGAGTCCGTCCCGCCTCGACAATCACGATTTTTTCCAGAGCCATGATTTATCCATGTCAATGATGCTGCCCTCTTTTTAGCATCAGCAAAATCATATGTCAACGTACTGCATTCAAATCCCTTTCTGACCCAAACAGGGTTTATGCCAGAAGATATCTATTTTTTTAAAAAATCGCTCCGATTGAATGACGGTGCGATTACATGCTCAAAATTTCTTTTAGATTTTTTTCTACGGTTTTCTCACAATCTCTTATTATGCGGGAAATATCTCCCTTCGCAAATTTGTATAACGTAAGGGTTTCCGACTGTTGCGTTATATACAGAGGAATTATCCGGAGTTTCGTTAAATTTGGATTATCCTTGAGAAGGATTAGAGATTGGCGGAAAAATTCATCAATTGTGTTTCGTTTCGATTTTTTCCATATAAGGGGGCGAATTTCTTCTTGTAACTGTCGAATAACCTCTATTTCTTCCGCTATTCTACGGCCCGATGCAATTTTTTCCCGGTCAAGTTCGTGAACCGCTGAGCTGTAGGAGGTATAAATTTTTGCAAAAAGTTTTGACGCGAATCCTTTTGGTTCGTCAAGGTTGCCATTTTCGCGATAGGGTAAAAGAATTATGATAGTGTCGCATCCAGCTTCAATGGCACGGTCAAGGCGAATATAGCCGCAGTCCCCGAAGAGTTCCTCTCCAATGCGAATGGAAGGGAAGAAAAGGGAAATGCTGCAGGAGGCTACAATGGCGTGTGCTATTATAGTTGGATTTTGGATAATATGCGGATCGCGGTTTGAAAAGATAACCTGCTGTCCCGTGGACCTATCGCTCATAAATATATCTAATTGAATTGACGATTGCACCACTTGTGCGGTGTCAAAAGGGATTTGGGCTAAAAGAGGATTGTAAAGGAGGTCCCACAGCGTTTTTCCGTCTAAAAATGGTTTATCATGTATGAAGTTCAAAATCATTTTCATTTTATTTAAAGGGAATACCGACGAGGGTCCTTGTTTTTCTACGTTTAGCCAGGTTGTTTCGAGCTCCCTAAGTTTCTGGAGAAGTTCTTGGGATGTACGAGCTTCGGCAAGTTTTCCCGCATTAAGCGCGCCAACCGACGCTCCTCCAAGATATCCGATCGGTATATTGCGGGAAACAAGCTCTGGCAAGATGCCTTTTAGCCATCCGACTTGGGCGGCGCCCCGGTATCCACCGCCCCCGAATATAATTGCAACTAACTTTGAATTCATGGCTATCATCTCCCGTGTTTCTATGTTTTGGTAAAGAACACTTTTATAGTAAATCTTTGCGTGGAAAAGGCAAATACTATACGTTTCGCATCCATCGGGTATACTATTAAATAAGATGAATGATAAAAACCGGCTTGTACAGAGTATTATTGATGGAGGTTATCTTAAAACCCCGCGGATTATTGAGGCGTTTAGCGCGATTGACCGCGCGGATTTTGTGTTGCCGGAATATCTTGGGGGGGCGTATGGCAACTATCCGCTTCCAATCGGCCATAATCAGACAATATCCCAGCCCTTAACCGTGGCGTTCATGCTTGAATTGCTTGATCCTCGGCCGGGAGAAAAAATTCTTGACATTGGGGCTGGTTCCGGCTGGCAAACAGCTCTTCTCATCCACATAGTAGGGTCTGACCCTACTATTGCCGGCAGTAACGTGACCGCGGTTGAACGGATAAAGACACTTTGCGATTTTGCGAAGAACAATCTAAAAAAATATGGTTTCATAAAATCGGGGCGAATAAAATTTGGTAATTAGTTGGAAACGTAACCAAAATAGGTTGTTAGAAATAACTTGAAAAGATTCTCCTTGCGATGATTGAATCGATACTCCACTTCCTTAAGAT
>LCKU01000020.1 GCA_001001625.1 Parcubacteria group bacterium GW2011_GWA2_45_30
TAAATTTATTATATCACGCGCCGTGGATAAAACCGAGGTGGGGTAATAATTTTTCAAATCGTCTGTTTTGTCGGGAAAACCGAGTGTCGCCAACGGCCAGAGCGCGGATGAGAACCAGGTATCCAAAACATCGGCCGACTGTTCCACGTCGCAATTTTTACAAAACGGACATTGTTTTGGTTTTTCCGCCGAAACAATAAATTGTTCTATTAATTCTCGATCACTTACGGGTTTAAAATCGTATGTATAAACCCACACTGGAGTTTTTTCATTTATGGTATTGAGGCTTATTTTTTGCGGATGACGTTTAAATGCCACCACAAGTTCCTCCCGCGTATTATATATTTTATGATGTTTCGGGTCTTTCAGATCTATTTCACCCGCGGTTGTTTTTTTAATTTCAGTAATAGTCGCAAATCCAAAAATTTCTCCAGTAGCGCTATTTTCAAATGCCACACGATCCCCGATTTTAAATCCGTGATCACGCAGTCGGTAAGTCCGCGTTTTATCTATGAATATCTGCGGGACAACGTCTCCGGCAAATCCCATTTTTTTTTCGGTCTGACTGTGCACGCCCATACAATACCAAACGGGCAAGCGATGCCCCCACCAGATTTGGCGCGATATACACCAGTCCTTGATATTGCCCAGCCAGTCAAAATAAACTTTCTCCCAGCGTTTGGGATGGAATTTCACTTTTCCGGATTTGACTGCAACAACGGCTTGCTTGGCAAGCACATCCATTTTCAAAAACCATTGTTTGGAAAGGAGCGGCTCAATCACGGTTCCACAGCGATAACACAGCGAAACATTGTGCGTATAATCTTCAATGTGTTCGCCAATGACTTTTAAAATCGGAATGTCGGGATGGCGTTGATAAATTTCAAAGTCGGTTGCATCGTGAGCGGGCGTGACTTTAATAACGCCGGTTCCGAATTCCGGATCAGCCGCTTCATCCGCAACCATCTTTATTTTTATATCTTTGAGCTGGGACGGTTCTTCGCGGGGTACCGACGAATCCACCGATTGAATCGTAATTTCTTTCCCAATATATTGTTTATACCGCTTATCTTTGGGATTAACTGCCAACGCAGTGTCGCCTAATTTCGTTTCCGGCCGCACGGTTCCTAAAACAACCGGACCGTATTTTATATAGTAAAATTTTCCTTTTTCTTCCCGATATTCAATTTCCAAGTCAGAAAGAGAAGTCGCACAGCGCGTACACCAATTAATAGTGCGCTCGCCCCGATAAATCAAACCTTTTTTATAATAATGGATAAACGCTTCTTCCACCGCCTTTTTATATGCCTCGTCCATGGTAAAACGCGTACGCGACCAATCCATGGAAGAGCCGATTCTTTTGAATTGATCCAGAATTATATTCCCGTATTTTTCCTTCCATTGCCAAACCGCCTCCAAAAATTTTTCTCGGCCGAGCTCATGACGCGATTTCCCTTCCTTACGGAGCTCTTTTTCCACCACATTTTGCGTGGCAATTCCGGCGTGATCTGTGCCGGGAAGCCATAATGTTTTAAATCCCTCCATCCGTTTTTTACGTATCAAAATGTCCTGGATCACAGCATTCAAGGCATGACCCATATGTAGGGAGCCGGTCACATTAGGGGGGGGCACAACAATACTAAAGGTTTTAGATTTTAGGTTGTGGGTTGTAGGCGGCTTATCAGGATTAAAAAGGCCGCTCTCTTCCCAGAGTTTATAAATTTTTTCCTCAACATCTTTGGGATTATATTGTGGCGCGGGGAGTTCGCTTGCCATGGCTGCAGTGATATGCTATAAATTATTACATAAAATTGGGCCTTTGAAAATGGAGAATTACAATGAAGAAATTGAATGTGGGTGAACTTCTGGCAAAATCTCCAGAACTTTCCGATAGTGAGCGGGAGCGGATCAGGAAAGAAGCTGAAGAGTCGTTCCGGCAAATATTAAAATCCGTCGAAGAATCAATGCGGCGAATGGAGATGGAAGTAGGAAGGAGCTGATATGTTTTGCAAAAGATGGAAACCAGAAGAACTTCTTCCAAAAGCAGAACTACTTTCTTGTATACTACAATTAGATTCGCGAGTCATTGGCGTTGCCCTGACAGGATCGCTGGCGCGGCTTGAGCCTAAAATCCATGATATTGATCTGGTAGTTTTCCATGGCGGGTCAATGCCAGACGGCATAGCCCAGGATCCGGCGCGGATAGAACCGTACTACAATGACGATCTCTTTCTGTCCTCCGTATTGACGCCGCATATTTCCCGTATGCTTTCACAAGCAAGAGCAGAAGTGTCGGTAAACTATATTTTTACCGGCATAAAGGCGCTCTGGGATTGTAAATATCTTAATTCGCTTGCCAAAGAAGAAAGATTGAAAGATTTTTATCGTCGGATTTTTTGCGATATTCCGCTCGTTATTTTGCATCCGATTGATCGTTTTGAAAAACTGATAGATAATCCGGTTAAAGCTTCAAACGTTTCGCTAAGTGGCAACACAACCATTAACAGTCTTTGTTATCGCGGCTACAAAATCGAGCATCAATGTGCAAATCCCGCATGCCGGCCAAAACAGAGCTGGGCCGAATGTCGGAAAGAGATCAAACGCCGCAAAAACCACTGGTGGCATCGGTAACATCCGCTCAATCAAGCCGTAAATTGGCATCCGCTTGGAGTTTTCTCCAGGCGATTTTTTTATCCATGAAATACGCCGCCGTGGCAATCATGAGGGCGTTGTCGCCAGCCAACGCGACATCTGACAACCGACACTTAACATTTGACGATTGACTACTGACGATTTTTGTCAATTCCTGACGCAGATGTTTGTTCGCCGCCACTCCGCCGCCCAGCAGAATTGTTTTGACTCTATATTCTTTCGCGGCGCGGATGGTTTTTTTAACCAATACCTCAACCACCGAATCCTGAAACTCTTTGGCAATAAACGGCCGCAAGAGTTTGGTTTTTTTTGGTCCCAAGTCGCGCGTCAAATACAGAACCGCGGTTTTAAGACCCGAGAATGAAAAGTTGTGATCTTTCGTATGTATCATGGGCCTGGGTAATTTAGCTTGTAGTTTGTAGTTGATAGCTGATAGTATTTCTGCTACGGCAGAAATTTCCGGGCCGCCGGGATATCCCAATCCTAAAATTCGCGCCACTTTATCAAACGCCTCTCCGGCCGCATCATCTAACGTCTCACCAATCACTTTAAATTTTCCATGCGCGTTCATAAGAACCAATTCCGTATGTCCGCCGCTAACCAGCAGTGCTACTGCTGGAAATTCGAAATTCGAAATTCGAAATTCGAAACGGTTTTGAATTTGGGATTTAGAATTTTGAATTTGTTTCGGATTTCGTGCTTCGAATTTCGGATTTTCCTGTAATAGCGCCGAATACAAATGCCCCGCCATATGATTCACCGGAATTAGCGGCATGTTCCACAAATATGATAACGCTCGCGCGAAGTTCACTCCGACCCAAAGCGCCGGCGCCAAGCCCGGACCGTAAGTAACGGCGATTGCATCTATCGGGGGCGGATTCAATGGCAGAATTTTTTTGATAAATTGTTTTAAGAGTTCCGGTTCGCGCCCAAGGATAGTATTTAGTATTAAGTATTTAGTATTAAGGGCTTTTGACTTTTCGCTCCTTAATACTTGATACTTAATACTTGATACTGATAATTTCGCTTCTTTCAGCGCCTGCAGCAAAATCGGCGCCAGATTTTTTTCGTGCTCGCGGCGCGCCAAATTCGGCACTACCCCGCCGAATTTTTTATGCAAAGGAATTTGGGAAAGTATGATGTGCGACAAAACGCGAACGCGGGGCACGCGTTTTGTTCCGGAAAATTCCGCGATAGCAATCGACGTTTCATCACAACTGGTTTCAATAGCAAGAATTTTTATAAGTCTAGACATACCACGTTTTATCCAATAAAAAAAGTTGGGCATTATTGCTCAACATTGTTAAAGAATTTATCTGCGAGTTCCTTTACGGCACTACTTCACATCGACAGGATTCTTCCTTGCAGATTTCACACTCATAAGGAAAAATCGCCCAAACAGCATCTTCAAGGTTGATTTCGAGTCGCGTAGCAAGCGCAAAAATCCAGGAAGCAATGTCAGCAAGCTCATGTTTGGCTTGATCAATATTTTTATGGCGGAACTCTTTGCTCATTTCTCCGGCCTCCTCCGCCAAATGGGCCGCAGTCTGAATCAATAAAATTCTGTCATTTTGCCAACCATAAAGTTTCGCGTGAAGAAGCTGGTGATCATGCAGAATTTCGGGTTCATGGCCACGGCGATCTCGTCGCAATCTCCTTAAAGCTTCTTCTTTGTTTGGAATTTTGGGATGTTCAGTACCACAAATACAATCTTTTTCTAGGAGACAATAAGGACAAACCGCCGGATATTTATACCAAAGAATTTCTTGCAAGTCGCAGTCAAAACGGCTGGCCACCGCATTAAACCAAGAAAACGTTCGTGCCAGTTGCCGCAGAAGTTCCTTCCGCCTGTCTTTACGCGCCGATTCCATTACAAGAGAAATCTCTTCCATAAGAACACGGATAAGGTCACTATCGGTATAATGCTGTTTGTTCGTCTTATGATAAATATGCTGAAACATCTTCTGAAATTCTCTTACGGTTCTAGGGCGTTCTAATAGTTCCATCTTGTCCCTTGTTATGATGAACTGAATACTAATTAGCAAATACTTCTGCTTGTGTCAAATTCAAAATCGCGCGCCTGGAATCACGCGATTTTGCATGTGATCCTTCCTTAACACGATGTAAATATTATAATTCCTCTTTCAATTCAATCTCCGAGGGGCCGAAAGTGCGGTATTTTCTGGAGATCTCAATAATCTTTTTTTCATTCCCGTGGTATTCCTCGGGAAGAATATAAATGTCGCCGATTGAAATGTCATGATGATAATGTTTCAAAATGAACGAAGAATCATCCAGCGATGCGGCAGACACGATGCCAAATTGCTTGCGGATGACCACCATAGGAATTGCGGCCAGGCCGAAAAGCAAAGCGCCCTGTCCACGCCCTCGCGATTCTTTCTTTGCCTCCGGAACATCCAAAAACTTGGTCTGGGAAAATACCATAAAAGGGTGCACGCCAATTATTTCAAATTCCCTCTGCAGGTTTACAAAAATCTTATCCAATTCTGCGCGGTCTTTCCAGATTCTGGCGATTCGCCGAGCTGGCGCGCGGCGCACCAGGCGGCTGGACCAAGAACCCGGATTTTTCCGCGCCGCTTCAAAAATCTGCTCGGAAAGCGTGGAGTCGCGCAAAGCAACGTAGGCCTCGCGCTCCGGCGGCAAAACATAGGTTGTTTCGCGCTCGCGCAAGGCCTGATGGAAATAATGCTCAAAGCATTTTACGGTTTTATGCAGATACACCTGCACATACATGTGATATCGGGCAAAAAGATAATGTTCCAGCGCATGTATGCCGCTGTCCGAAATTCCCATCAGGTATTCGCCTTTATGTTCAATCGCGCCCAGGTTTGAAACCAGCCACGGCAGATCATACCTGCCATAAGACACTCCGGCAAAATGCGAATCACGCAACAAATAATCAAGGCGATCCGCGTCTATGTTGGAAGACACCAGGGAACGGGCCAGGAGATGCAAATTTTTAGGATCCACTCTTTTGGAAAAATATCTGCTCCAAGCGGACGGAATTTTTATTTTTTTATGGTGAATCAGGGACGAAATAATGGCGGCCTCATCCGGCTCCAGTACCGCGTCTTTACCCCGCGACATTCCGGCAATCAAAAGTACGCTATAATCCTCATGCGTCGCCATTCTTTGTTCCCCGGGATCTATAAGCCATGACTTGGGAATATCAAGCTGGCGCAGAGGCGGCATGATGGGTTCGGCCGGGTGCGAAAACGGCGCGTGTCCAACGTCGTGCAAAAGTCCAGCCAGTTGTATAATCCGCAATAAAAATTCACGCTCCTTTTCATTAAGTATGCGGGCGATCGCGGAATATGAATCATTGTAAAAAAATTGGCGCGCCAAAAGCCCGGCTACATGCATAGTGCCCAAAGCGTGCGAAAAGCGATCATGCGTGGCCGAAGGATACACCAATGACACAAACCCAAGCTGGCGGATTGAACGCAAACGCTGTAAATACGGATGATCAATAACCGCCTTTTCACGATCGGTAAAGATTATGGATTTATGAACAGCATCGTTTATTGCGTAAGTGGACATATAAATGTGATGCCAATCCTATGCGAATTTAATGCCAATTTACCAATTGCGAATATTCGCATAATTAGCAATTTGTTGATTGGCATAAGATTTGTAGATTGGCATCATACATGCGCAAGGCGCGCCATCGCTTCCAGCGCGATACTAATACACTTCTCCGTTCTCTCTTTGGCAAAGTTGGCATCAATGAATTCATCGGATGAAAGATTATCAACCACCACGCAGATTGCTCCGGCGCGGTATCCCAAAATTTCATTGGCCAGGCGGAAAAGAATGCTGGTTTCCATTTCATGATTTATGATTTTTAAACCTTCTGCTTCAAACTCATATATAAGATTTACGAATTGCTCGAGCGAAAATGCGGTTTTTATGCGTCCGATATTACGTCCCTCGGGCGCAAAAAATCCCGGGGAGGCGGTAGTTATACCGGAAATTAACATGGGGGCTTTTTCTCCGGCGTCTTGGGCGGATTTTTCAAGGGCCACAATAACTTCCGCATACGCTGGCGCGGCATAAGACAACGGATTGGTTTTACCGACAATTGTTTTTAGAAACTCTTTCTCAATTTTTTCCGCAACTGCGTCGCGATTCAGCGCCGGATAATACACGCCGAGATTATCAAGCCCAATGGAATAGCGCGAGATGGCCAAGGCACCTGCCGGAATTTCTTTTAAAGACGCGCCGCAGGTTCCAACCCGTATAATGTTCACGCGCGGCAAAACATTGGTCCATTCTGATTTTTGATGATCATATTCAAAAAGCGCATGCAATTCATTCATCACAATTTCAGTGTTATCCGGCCCGATACCGGTTGAAATGACCGCCATTGGCACGTTTTTATAAAATCCCGCAACAGTGTAAAACTCGGGACGCGCGGAATTACGATGGCGAAAAGAAACCGAATCAAACGCCTTGGCAAAAGAATCCGCCCGTTCGGCCGCGCCTACCAAAAAAATATTGGGTGGGATATTATCCGCGCGTTTCAGATCAATATGATACAGCGTCCCGTCGGGATATATTACCAGTTCCGATCCTTTGGCTTTGCCTTCACGCATATTTCTATATTCTCATACCTTTATTGCATTCTCAAGTGCGGCTACAAATAAAAAACCAACAATAGTGTATTGCTGGTGTATAAATTGAGGATATTTTGTGGGAATTTAATCGGATATTCCGAGGAGTCGGCGGATTTCAATGTATTCCGGAAGGTCACCGTTGGTATCTTTCCCGATTTGTTCATCCTCGTATGGACCGGCGATATGAAAATAATAGGCAAGCGTCATTTTATCCATGTCCTTCAGGCAGGTTCTCAAAAACGGCAGATCCACTTTGTTTCCTTCCAGGTGCGCGATCTCAAGCATCACACGCAAAAAAACAGTGGTAATAGAAAAATTTTCCATACCCGCATACGCCCCGGGATATGATTTGGGCGGATTGGCAGCATCATTATAATCATTCCCAACTTTGGAGATAGCCGATGCCAGGCCGTCAATAAACGGGTCATATTTTTTGAATTTTTTAGGAAGCCGCGGGGCTTTGATGAGCTTGAGCCGGCGCCGGACCTCGTCCGGGATGTTATGCATAACGCCGCCTGCAATCGCCAGCGTCCAGTATCGAAGTCCGGGCATGGATTTACGGTTTGCCTCAAAATAAACATACTTGAAGATATTTCTTAACTTTTTGCGGTCAACAAATGAATCCGTATCCTCGGACAACTTATTAACCAATGCCTGCACCGGCTCCTGAAACGGTCCATAGTCCTTTTTTAGAATATATGGCATAAAATTTCTCGAATTTATGTGTTCTTTTATATACATACCACCCCCCCCAAAAAAAAGCAAATTAAATAAGAGGTGGTTTAGGCCTCTTTATTTTTTATGTTTAAATAGCGGGTTTTGGCATTTTGATACCAAATCGTATAAAAAAGTCGGGGCGGGCATGCGCCAAGACAAGCCAACGCATAAATCCCGTAAAGCAATGGAACTCTAAGCGAATTTTCCTGCGCGATTTTATACAACACCCTCACCGATTCAAATCCTTCTACCGTATTCGCGCGTGCAACCTCCTCTATTTCTGCTCTGCTCCGATATTTTCCGTCATCATCCTTAAAATACGTTTTTGCTCCAGCAATAAATCTGCCGAATTCGCGGTTACGCGAAGAACCCGAAACCGTATACAAAAAATCATCCTTAACAGCCGGAGAATGAAGGGTGCGCTCCGCCGCTCCAAAAAAATCAAGAATTGTTTTCATTTCGCCAAGCCACATACGCCGGTACTTTGGTAATTCTTCCGAAGGGGCAACTACATCCATATAGCCATCGCCGATCGCGCCAGCATTTTTCAAACATCCGCCCAAACTAACACCGCTGACATCATCCGTCCCAATCAAACGCAGATTTGTTTTACGAAATATGCGTTTTATGGCACGAATAACTGCCGGACCGCGGCTTGCGATTGACGCGACACATAGCTTCCCGTCTGCTAAATCATGCGCAAATGTCGGACCAGACAAAACGGCAAATTTTGCTTTTCCACCAGTGCGTTCTTCCAGTTTTTTTACCCAAGCCATTCCCAGCGGCATTGCTGAATCCGCATCAAAACCCTTGGAGAGCATAACAAGAATCGGTTTGCAATCAGTGTATACAATCCAATCGCAAATCCTTTTACAAAGCCATCCTTTGGTTCCGGCGTATTTGGCCGCAACCGCGACAAACGCAATATCTGCTTCGCGAATTGTTCCAATATCTGCGATATACTCCGCGCCAGAGGGCATTGAGATCTTATGCGGCAGATTTTGTACGGCCTCGGCA
>LCKU01000021.1 GCA_001001625.1 Parcubacteria group bacterium GW2011_GWA2_45_30
CCGCCCAAAGGCTGTTGGGTAATCAGGGAATATGGTCCAATGGATCGCATATGGATTTTATCTTCCACCAAATGAATCAATTTCATAATATATATGTTGCCTACCGTAATTTTTTTTCCAAAACGCTCGCCGGTTCTTCCGTCATAAAGCGGCACTTTGCCATCCTCCGGCAGTCCGGCTTTTTTAAGTTCGCCTTTTATTTCCTCTTCCGTGGCGCCGGCCAACGCCGGGGTTACCGCGCGATATTGGAGTTTTTGCGCAGCCCAGCCAAGATGGGTTTCCAAAATCTGTCCAAGATTCATGCGGGATGCAACGCCCAGAGGATTTAAAATAATATCCACCGGCGTTCCGTCCTCCAAATGCGGCATATCCTCCACCGGCAGAATTTTGGAAATAACGCCTTTATTTCCATGCCGTCCGGCCAATTTATCGCCCACCGCTACTTTGCGCAGCTGGGCCACTTCAGCCTGTATGCGTTTGATCACGCCGGCCTCCAATTTGTCTCCGCGCTCGCGCGAAAATACTTTTATCCCGACTATGCGGCCCCGTTTGCCGTGCGGCAAACGGAGAGAGGTGTCCTTCACATCGCGCGCCTTTTCGCCGAAAATCGCGCGTAAAAGTTTTTCCTCGGGCGTTAAATCCGATTCGCCCTTTGGCGAAATTTTGCCTATCAAAATGTCGCCCGAGCGTACTTCAGCCCCAATCTGCACTATCCCGTCTTCATCCAAATTTTTTAATTTTTCCTCTCCGACATTCGGAATATCATGGGTCGTGATTTCCGGTCCAAGTTTAGTATCGCGCACATCAACCGAAAAGTCTTCTATGTGCATTGAAGTAAACCGGTCATTTTCCAGAAGCCGCTCCGAAAGAATAATGGCATCCTCATAATTTGCCCCGGACCAGGAAAGAAATGCCACCAGCACATTTTGTCCGAGTGCCAGCTGACCGTCATCAATGGACGAACTATCCGCCAAAATATCGCCCCTCTTCACTTTATCCCCGCGGCGCGCAATCGGACGCTGTCGGATCACGGTAAATGCATTGGTGCGCAAAAATGAAACCAGCGGGTATATTTTCATTTTTCCATTTTTATATTTTATCCTGATTTCGCGCGCATCGGATGCTTCCACGACTCCGGCCTCTTCAGCCAAAATAATCCGTCCGGAATGGCGGGCCGCATCAACTTCAACTCCGGTTCCAACATACGGCGCGTCGGCGCGAACGCAGGGCACGGCTTGGCGCTGCATGTTTGAACCCATAAGCGCGCGATTGGCGTCATCATGTTCCAAAAACGGAATCAAACTCGTGGCAATCGAAATTGCCTGCTGGGGAGAAACATCCATATAATGAAGGTCTTTCCTATCAATAACTCCCGGGTTTCCATGAATGCGCGCCTCCACCCGCTCAGCCATAATATTTCCATCCTCATCAACCGCAACACCAGCATGCGCAATATTTACCTTGGCCTCGGATGACGCATCTAAATATTCAATTTCTCCAAGAATCCGACCGTCGGATATTTTCAGATATGGCGTCTCAATCAGGCCTAAATCGCTTAAACGGGCATAGCCTGACATGTGCCCCACCAGTCCGATATTTGGGCCTTCAGGCGTCTGAATCGGACAGATTCTTCCGTAATGCGAAGGGTGCACGTCCCGCACTTCAAATCCGGCGCGCTCGCGCTGTAATCCACCGGGACCCATGGCCGATAATCTGCGTTTATGTTCAAGTTCGGATAAAGGATTAATTTGATCCATGAATTGGGAAAGCTGGGAAGAGGTAAAAAATTCCTTGACCGAAGCCATAAACGGCCGCGCATTTACAAGTTGCGCCGGAGTAAGCGTAACCGGATCAAGGGTTGACATGCGATCCTTTACGATTCTGGCCATGCGCGCAACACCCACCCGCAGCTTATTTTGCAAAAGTTCCCCTACGCAGCGCACCCGGCGATTTCCCAGATGATCAATATCGTCAACCACGGCATCGGAGGAACTATTCAAGCGAATGATCTCGCGGATAATTGCGGTGATTTCCTCCGCTCCGAGCACCCGGTCTTTAGGATCTTTCACATTTTTTTTGAATCCCAGGCGCTGATTTAATTTAAAACGTCCCACTTCAGCCAAGTCATAGCGATCCACCCCAAACATAGCCCGAATAAGCGAGCGGGCGTTATCCACGGCAGCCAGATCGCCGGGCCGAATACGACGGTATATTTCAATGAACGCTTCATCCGCATTTTTGGACGAATCGCGCTCAAGAGTTTTTTGCATATATTGTATTTCGCCGGTGTCAATATCCTTAAAAAGTTCAAGTATTGCATTGTTGTCAGCCACCCCAAAAATCCTTAAAAGCACCGAGGCCGGAACTTTGCGTTTACGATCAATCTTCACCTGAATGGCGCCGTCCGAATCGGTCTCAAACTCAAGCCAGGCCCCGCGATTCGGAATTACTTTGGCTCCGAATAATTTTCTCCCCCGATTCAAATAGGCGGTAAAATAAACGCCGGAGGAACGGATAAGCTGGGAAACCACTACGCGCTCCACCCCGTTCACCACAAAAGTTCCACGCGGAGTCATCAGAGGGAAATCTCCCAAATAAACCTCCTGTTCTTTCACTTCTTTGGTTTTGGAATTAGTCAAACGCACGCGCACGCGAAGCGGAGCTTCATACGAAAGATTATTTTCCCGCGCCTGAGCTTCGGTGTATTTCGGTTCATCAAGATAATAGTCGGCAAATTCAAATGCCAGACCCTGTCCGCCGAATTCTTCCTTAATGGGCGAGGATTCGCCGAAAAGTTCTTTCAGCCCGATTTTGAAAAACCACTTATATGAATTTATTTGAATTTCGGCGAGTTCCGGCAAAGACAAACGCGACGTTTTATATCTTGAAAAAATTTTTTTGTCCATCCCGTTAAAGATATAACTTCGATACGAAATCTTTGAATGACCCATGCCTACAAAGACACATCGTTACAAAATTACATCTCGTCGTATAAATCTCCAACGTGATACATTGACGATTGCTAATGTTTATATTCTAATCTTAAAAAATGAAACAAAAAAATACGAACCCAAAAATCCCTCCACTTGGGGTTTAACATTAACTTTTGCGACTATTCAGTAATTTCGCAAATAGTTGAATTATTTAAAAATTTGATATATATGCGACTCTTTCGTATTACTGCGCCTCAATTCGAAATATAAACTAATATTACTCGTTAATTGTGTGTATGTCAACCCCGTTAGAGGCACAATTATCCACAGCTATTTATTTTCGAGATAATACATCAAGGAACCGGATTGCTGGCAGTTATCAACTGATAGTACGCCTCTAACGGGGTCAATACCCCATCTATCCACAGTGCTGTTGCATAAATAACAGCTTACATGCTAAAATCAAAAAATGGGATTTCTACTTAAATTCATCGGGCGCGTTATACTAAATGCCGCCGCATTATATGCCGCGGACGAATTATTGACCGGATTTACCCGCAACGGCGGTTGGGAAATACTGCTGGCCGGAGCGGTAATTTTGGCGCTTCTTAATACTTTCCTCAAGCCGATCCTCCGCCTTATTACTTTTCCGTTGCGCTGGATCACGCTCGGACTTTTTAATATAGTCATCGCTATGGTAATTCTCTGGATATTTGATTTTCTAGCCGTGCAGTTTACTGTTGACGGCATAACTACTCTTTTCCTGGCGGCGTTGATAGTTATGTTAGCAAATTCATTTTTATGAAAACCGTTTTGATCATCATACAACTTATTGTTTCTGTGCTTCTGGCCGGGGCCATACTTTTGCAGCAGCGCGGAGGAGGATTGTCCCCGGTATTTGGCGGAGAAGGGGCGGTATATCGTACCCGCCGCGGCATGGAAAAAACACTTTTTATCGGCACCATAATCCTGGCGGCACTATTTTTTATAGTCGGCTTACTAAACCTTATATTACAATAAATTAAGGCACAGTGGATCTCATACGACTTATCCGCAACTGGAGATTATTTGGTTTCAAAAAGCTTCTCTATCTTCCGCATATATTAGAGCCCGTGGAGAAGCGATTTTTTATACTGCTTTTTGTGCTGGCGCTTGCCAGCGGCGCCGTACTTCTGATGCGTGAATACCGGGCATTCACTATCCAGGTCCCGGATATCGGCGGAACGTTTAAAGAAGGCATGTTGCGGGAACCGCGTTTGATAAATCCCTTATATGCGGCACACGACACGGACCGTGATATATCCCGGCTTGTGTATTCCGGACTCCTCACCTATTCAGAAAATGGAAACATCATAAACGACCTTGCGGAAAAATATGAAATAAGCGAAAACGGGAAAACATACACCCTAACGCTTCGAGAAAATGCGCTGTGGCATGACGCAAAAAAAGTCAGCGCCAATGACGTTATTTTTACCGTACAGACCCTGCAAAATCCGCAGTATAAAAGCGTATACCGCGCCAATTGGCTAGGCGTAAATGCGGAGAAAATTGACGAACGGACAATTAAATTCACGCTCCGAACCGCCTATACTCCGTTTATTGAAAACCTTACGCTCGGAATCCTGCCCAAACACATCTGGGAAAGCGCCGGACCGGAACAGACGCTTATACACGAAAATAATCTAAAACCAATCGGCTCCGGACCTTTTAAATTTAAAGAGTTTAATCAAAATAAAGAAGGAGAGATAACTTCGTATATTCTTGAACGAAACCGGAATTATTACCGCGAAGGCCCGTATATCAAAACCGTTAATTTCCTATTTTTTAAAACAACCGATGAACTTCTAATTGCGTGGCGGCGCAAAACAATTGACGGATTTTCCATTGCCGGCGAAAAATCAGCGACAGAAGTTGTCGGACGCGGCAAGGATATACTGCGCACAATTCCCATGCCGCGGATCGTCGGACTATTTTTCAATGAGAAGCAGGCGGCTCCGCTTGCTGATAAAAAAGTCCGAAGCGCCATCGCGTACGCCCTGCAAAAAGAGGAATTGGTGAAAATTCCCGCCGGAGGAGTTGTAACCGCTGATTATCCAATCCCCTTCTTTCCAATCCAGGCCGCGGATAAATTCAAGGTACTGACTTTTGACCCATCGGCCGCCGTAAAACTTCTGGAAGAATCCGGCTGGAAAGACGAAAATAATAACGGTATTCGCGAAAAAAAAGAAAAAAATAAAGGGAAAGAAACCATAAAACAGCTACGGCTTACTTTAACAACATCGGACTGGCCGGAACTTATCCTGATGGCGGAGAAAATAAAAGAGATGCTCGGCGCTGTTGGAATTGAAATAAGCATTGAAGTAAAAAGTTTTGCCGAACTTGAAACATCCGTGATCCGCCCGCGTAACTTTGACATGCTGCTTTTCGGCGAGGTTTATGGGTATGAGCCCGACCCATTTGCATTCTGGCACTCCTCCCAAATAAAAGACCCGGGCTTAAATATTGCGCTCTACGCCAATAAAAAAGCGGACGCTCTGCTGGAGGAGGCGCGCCGGACTTCTGACAAAGAACTTCGCTCCAAAAAATTTGAGGAGTTCTCCAAAATCCTCTCCGCGGATATTCCGGCCGTATTTCTCTATACCCAAAACTTCCTCTACGTCCTGCCGCCGAATATACAAGGAGCCGAAATTGAACGCATTGGCCTTCCGGCAGACCGATTTAATGAGATAAATAAATGGTATATAAAAACCCGGCGAGTTTTTCAATAGTCATGTGGCGTTTCCACAATACGAACAATATATCGGCAAATCAAAGGAAGACCGGCGGGAACTAATCTCCAGCAATCCGGCGTTTGAACGAAAACGTTTTTTCCTGTCAAGAAATCCGGAAATAAAAAACTGGATAACGGGTTTAAAAGAAGTTCTCAAAGACGCGAAAGAGCGCTTTCCGGAAATAATCGGTTTTTCTATTTACGGATCCTTAACCAAAGGATACGCTGAAAAATCATCAGACATTGATCTTAAAGTGTTTTTTGATAGGAGCAAATTGCCGCAAGAAATAAATGAGGACATTAATAAGGATGGACTTGTTTATATTTTGAATAAACTCGCGAAAACGCTTTCGCTGGGCCAGAAACAAATTACAAATGTCAATCGAGATACGATAAGCAAGACCGAAATTAAAGAATATTGCCAGAATCTTTTAAAATACAATGACCAGATACTTTTTATAGAAGCAAATTTACACCGTTTAACGGACTTATTTTTATTATCAATAAGCACGGAATTGCAGGAATATAGACGGGTATGCCTTGAAACACTTTCAGCCAGCGGGGAAAAAGGAGAAATAATATGGAAAAAACTGATGCAATTGCTTCATGAATTTGAAAATAAAGGATTTAGCCCCGAACTAAAAAAGAAACGCTTAAAACTGTACCCCAAAACGCTCGCAGAAGGGAAAAAATATTTTCTCCATCAAAACGCGGATATTGAATGAATAAAAACGCAATTTGCATTTACTTCTACATTATGCTATACTGTGGATAATGTAATCTTCCGGAGAGTGGCAGACAAAACCGCCTTTCTCCAGAGGATTATTTATCCCGTTAGAAGTCCGTCATCTTCGGATGACGGCAGACGCCTACGGCGTCTTACTTCTAACTGGACTCGTATCTCTTCTTAATTATATCAAAATAGTTTTTACATATTTTTGTTTATATTTTATTGAAATTTGCTGACGGGGCAGGCGCGTTGGTTCATCCCGTTAGAAATGTCGGAGTGGCGGAACGGCATACGCGCTAGCTTCAGGAGCTAGTGGTTGCAAAACCTTGCGGGTTCAAATCCCGCCTCCGACATTTCTAACGGGACAAGGAAGCGTATGCCGAAAGGGCTGAAGCCAACTGCTTGGCTTCAGCGGGAAATTTAGCGAACCGTGTGAAGCACGTGCGAGCGTTAAAAATTTCCCCGGGTTTCGCTGACGGAAGTGAAACGTGGGTTAAAATCCCACCCGCGGCATTAGTGGGAGGACAAGGGAGCCAACGGGACGGATATAAATTAGTGTTCTATTCTCTAATAAAATAGCTTGAATCTTTTAGCCGCCCGAAGCCCTAAGAGTGAAGAAGGCCAACACACCACGGGATTGAACGCCCGTTTTCGAGGAGCCACACAGTCCGTGACGGCAAGACGACCGAGTAACTTAATTAAAAAATTCATATGCACAGATACAATTTATGAAACTAATCGTGCTTTATGGCCCTCCGGCGGTCGGGAAGTTAACAATAGCAAAAGAATTATCCAGACGGACCGGATATAAAATTTTTCACAACCATCTTACCATTGATTTGGTGGAGTCAATTTTTACTTGGGGCACAAAGGATTTTAATAATCTCGTCAGTAAATATCGCCTTGAACTTATAGAAGCCGCGGCCGCAAGAAATGTGAATCTCGTTTTCACCATAGTTTATGCAGGAATTTCTGATGATCAATTTATTAAGGAAGTTGTTAAGCGCGTTAAAAAGCACCGAGGCAAAGTTTGTTTTATCCGGTTATTGTGTTCAAAAAAAGAACTCATAAAAAGGGTCAAACGCCCTTCCAGAAAAAACTTCGGAAAAATTAAAAATCTGAAAAAACTAAAGGGACTCATGCAGAAACACAATCTATTTTCCACCATGCCCTATGCGAACAATATCACGATAGATAACACAAAACTTTCTCCGAAACAAACTGCCCGAAAGATTAAAAAGCATTTTCGCTTATAACCCCGCCCGGATACCTAAATAGAATCACAAAACAAGCTTCCCAAAAACCTCAAAGTCAACAATGCATATGGAAAAAGAACAAGGAAATATCATAGAAACTGAATATTGGAAAGTTATTCTGGCTTATGATCAAACCTATCTTGGCAGGTGCATTATTCTGCTTAAAAGACCTTGCGGCGATCTCGCCGAAATTACCCGGACAGAACTTCTGAAATTCCATGACATAGTTAAACGATTGCAAAAATCCGCCAAACAAGCATTTGGAGCGGAAATGTTTAATTGGTCTTGTCTCATGAATAATGCTTATCAGGAAAAAGAGCCGAAGCCTCAAGTTCATTGGCATTTTCGACCCCGTTACAAAAAGGAAGTCGTCTTTTTAGGAGAAAAATTTATTGATCCAAATTTTGGGTATCACTACACGTCCGATTTACTGACCACGGATCAGCATACTGTAAATCAAGAATTAGAAAATGCCATTATTAGCGAATACAAA
>LCKU01000022.1 GCA_001001625.1 Parcubacteria group bacterium GW2011_GWA2_45_30
GGCTTGACGAAAAAATTCGTAGTGATAATATACCACCATGTTCAAAAATATGACAAAATTTGCCGGAGTGATGATTGCGATTGTGCTGGTGGGAGGGCTGGTTCTTTTGATCATGCAGTATATCCGCTACCGTTATTCGCCCGAATACCGCGTTGAGAAAAATTTAAAAGAAATTGAAAAACAATACGCCGAGGACTCTTATGGTGGAAATACGCCGGAAGAGACCCTGGCGCTTTTTATTTCCGCGCTAAAAGCCGGGGACACGGATTTGGCTGCCAAATATTTTGTGCTGGACGCGCAAGAACAATGGCGCGAGGATTTAGCGGTGATGAAGGAGAAGGAATTATTAGGTGAGATGATTAAAGATTTAGAACGAAAAAAATATAAATACTCAATTTCTGACGGACAAATTGGATTTGATATTGCAAATGATCAAAATGAAATAGCATTAACAATTTTGGTGGGTCGCGGTCCCAATACTAAATGGAAAATAGTAGATTTCTAATAAAATCTTTTTATACAATAATATGGGGAGGGACACTTTTTGTGCTCCCTTTTTTTACATTTGGATATGACGATAAAACCACGCATCCGGCCTTAACCCAAGAAATCGTTAAGTTTTTCAATGCTTCCTATCCGGAAAAACAGATTAACAATACAGATGCAGAAAAAATTATTCAAGGAAGCATAGATGAAGACACACAAACCCGCTGGCTGTACCACTTTTATGATCCGGTATATAACCGAGGGTTGGTTTTGGAAGATGACGCCTTTCCCAAAGACCCGAATCTAGCCTTGGTGGCATCCGGCGCCAAATCCGAATGGGAAAGTTCCAAAACATGGGGAACTAATTCGGAATTGCAATCGGGAATTATAGAAAATTTATCTGCCGGAATTTTTACCGAATATTTTTCCGGAAACAAGGATTATTCCTGGAATCGGGCAATTTATGAATACGCCTGGGAAGACAAAAATCGCGGACTTTTATCGCTTGGACATATTTTGCATTTAATTGAGGATGCCAGCGTGCCGGATCATACCCGCAATGACGCTCATCCGCAGTTTTTGGATTTAGGATCTCCGTATGAGGCGTGGACCAAAAAATTCACGCGCCAGACCATAAATTCATCCTTAACCGGAGAAAAACCGATTATCTTTTCAAATATCGGAAACTATTTTGATTCATTGGCAAATTATTCAAACAATAATTTTTTTAGTAAAGATACAGTATTTATAAAAGAATTTAAAACTCCAGTTATAAGTTTTTATCGAATCGAAAACTTATCCGACAGTTTAGTTAGTAAATTTGGATACGGATACATTAATGGTGACTTATATAAACTTGTAAGGATAAATGTTGAATTCTCGTGGAAAGATGCCCTAGACGACAAAGAAGATGAATTTTTAATAACAGATCGAGATAACTTAATTCTCACCGACTATTGGACCCGTCTTTCCAAACAATCAGTTCTGCACGGGGCCGGAGTTATTAAACTTTTTTTGGATGAAGTGGAAAAAGAAAAACAAACCAAAACTCTTTACAACAAAAACCGCTCCTGGATCGGAAAAACTTACGACGCCGTATCAAATACCGTATCCGGCTGGTGGGATTCAACCACCAATGCGGTATCAAATGTTTATACAAATTTGGCCGGAAGTGTTTTTAGTTTGGGAACAGATGATGCTGAAAGTAGTCCCTCCATAGAGTCGGGAACTAAAAATAACGAACCGGGGACTGATTTACAAAGTAGTCCCTTGACCAGCTCGGGAACTAATTTGCAAGGTAGTCCCTCCACAAGGTCGGGAACTATAAATAGCGGGTCGGGAATTAATTATCCGCCACAGATTGCGGGTGTAAGTATTGCGTTTAATCCGATTCCTACAGCGCCGCCTGTCTCGCCGCCAAGTTCCAATACATCTTCAATTGTTCCGATTGCCGGAGGAGGCGGAGCTCCACCTGCGCCAACGCCTCCGGAGCCGGAACCATCACCTACGACTCCCCCGCCGGAACCTGAACCCGAACCGTCACCACCCGAGCCCCCGCCTCAAACTCCCCCATCTGAACCAGAGCCGGAACCGGAACCGCCGCCGGACACCGAACCGCCCGACATAACGCTCAATATTCACGAGTGCGCCGATTCCCTCTCGCCCGACACCTGCCTGCTTGCTTCCACTACCATCACTTTAATCTGGTCGTCTGTGGCCTCGGACCTTTTATACTACGAGATTTCCTGCGAATCTGCGGGAAATGCCTGCCCGGATTTTTTAACCAGAACCACCAGCGCGACTTCAACCACATATTATACGCCACCGCTTCCGGCAAAATATATTTTTTCCGCCAAAGCAGTTGATATAAATGGAAACGTAAGCAACCCGACCGCTAAAACCGTGGAAATTTATTTGCGACCGCTCGTAATCAACGAAATCGCCTGGATGGGAACTTCCAGCGACCAACCAAATGATGAATGGATTGAATTAAAAAACCTGACCGAGTACCCGATCACACTTAACCAGTGGCTGCTCCGTTCCAAAACCGACAACACGCCATATATAAAACTTAGCGGAGAGATTCCGACAAACGGTTTTATCGTATTGGAAAGAACTGATGAAACAACGATTTCCGACCAAACAGCGCATCAAATATATACCGGATCGCTAATAAATCATCCGGCCGAGGTTCTGGAACTTTCACGCGCATCTTCAACCGTGGATGAAACACCGGCCATAGAAGCATGCAACGGATGGTGGTGCGGGGGCGAAGCCGGAGGCGCGTATTATTCCATGGAACGGCACGATCCGGAAGATGAAGGGACGGATCCGACAAACTGGGGAACTTGGCAAGGATTTTTGCAAAACGGGAAAAATGCGGATGGTGTAAAAATAAACGGCACCCCGGGCGCTAGAAACACCGTCAATTATCTGATTTCGCGCGGCGGCACCGCTCTTATATCCGACAAGACATTGAAAAAACAAAACAGCCCCTATATTATTCCGCAATATTTTGCGATTACGCCGGATGCTACACTTACGCTTGAGCCGGGTACGGTAATAAAGTTCCTGCAAGGCGGATCCATTTTAGCTGAAGGAAAAATACTTGCCGCCGGATCCGCGGAAAATCCGGCGGTATTTACTTCCTTCAAAGATGATGAATATGCGGGCGATACAAATCAGGATGGTTCGACAAGCTCACCACAGGCGCGAGATTGGAGTTCAATCAAACTCCGCGGCCCGGGATCGCAATTTGATCATGCGATTTTTCGCTTTGGAGGAATTCCGGATTCTTTGGGCGAATCCTGGGCCATGCTGCGCGCCAATGACACGGATATATCGGTAAAAAATTCGGTGTTTGAGAAATCCGGCGCCTATGGATTATGGCTTGCCAACACCTCCGGAGTTATTGAATCCAGCGTCATGCGCGATAATACAGATGGAGGGCAGGCGGACGGAGTTGGGCTGGTGGCCACGGACGGAAATTTAGAAATCCGCGGAAACACTTTTGAAAATAACGGAATGGGCCTGCGGCTTACATCAGCCGGAGCCGAACACTCGTTAAAAATAACGGAAAATATTTTCCGGCAAAATGAATCATTCGCCGCGCAATCCATTGGCGCGTACCCGGAATTTTCCGAAAACACGGCGATGGAAAACGGAATTAACGGAATTAACATCCAGGGCACGGTTCAAAAGGACTTTACGCTTTGGGCCGATCTGCCATATGTAATTCAAAACACTGTCTATATGGTGGAGCCCGAAAAAATTCTGACTATAAAACCGGGAACGATCTTAAAATTTCAAGGAGGCGGAGGAATTAATGTGCAGGGAGTTTTGAATGCGATAGGGACCGAAGATCAAAAAATAGTATTTACATCTCTCTATGATGACGAATACGGAGGCGATACGGACGGAACCACAACCCCAACCGTTGCCGCGGGAGATTGGATGAATATCTCGTTTCTTGATGGAAGCGCGGGGTCGAGCTTGGAACATGCAACTATAAAATTCGGGGGGACAAAATCCATGATCAATCCAAACCCCGGCGCGCTGCGCGCAGAAAATTCTTCGTTTGAATTGGACAATGTTGTCGTGGACAATAATTATCTGGCCGGAATTTTTCTCAAAAGTTCTTCCAGCGCGGTTATAAAAAATTCTATCATCCAAAATCATCAGGCGCCAAACATCCCCTCGCCATCCGAACCGTCCTACGGGCTGTTTCTGGAAAATTCATCAGCCGCGCTGGAGAGTGTTTTATTCCGCGCCAATAAAGTCGGGATAATCGCCCTGGCAAGTTCCACGATTTCGGCAACCAACATTACGTTTGAAGGAAACGAGAACGAGACCGATACTATTCCCACGGACCTTTTACCGTGATACGCTTAGAACAGCTCATAATATAAGCCACGGGCGGAAAAAGCCATGATAGATAAGGAAGCCGCGAACCTTGATGATTATCTTACCGGGCTGGCGCAGGAACTTGCCGACATACTTTCTGCAAATTTATTGCTCGATCACACAACCACGGACGAGGCGATGAAACGCGCTCGCGACATACGGGAAGAAATTGAATCATACGGCATCCTCACAACCTATACCGGCAAACTTTCCGATGAATCTTTCAGATATCAAAATCGCGGTAACGCTCCTCAAACCCAAAAGCGATATGTCGCCCGAGGCGAAGGAAATTTACCAAAAATGGCTTCAGTCCAGACAGAAAAAATAAGCCCATGTCAAAAGGGCTTTTTTGTTAAAAAAAATTACCACCAAAAGACACAATGTTCCCTCCTTAAGAAAGCCCCTAAGTGAGTGATTGCGGTTTTTGTATATTGTAATTTAAGATAATGGGAGGCGCGATTTGCTCGGTTTCTCCGACATTATGTCGGAGAAAAATCGCGCCGACCTTTAGCGAGACGACCGCTGGAGTCGCCGAGTCGTGTCTGAAATTGCAATAGACGAAACCCGCACAAACGAGCGAGTTTGCTTTTTATTTTTTGAGTTGTTAGACTAACCTTAAGCTTTTTGAAAAAATGGATTGCCATGAAACAATTGCTACAAGCCCCTTTCCTGCTTATTTTTATACTGATTTTCGCGCCTTACGCCCATTCCGAAGTTACCGCGGAAAAATGCCAAAAAGATCCGGATTGCGTAAATTACTATGGCGAACTCGGAAACAAGAATTTCGAAGTCCTAAAAGAAATAAGAGATCGCTATGTAGAAGAAGTTAGTTTCGAAAAATTAGTCGCTGCGTTCCGCCAAGGCGGGATGGCGCGGGTATTTTCTTTGCTGGATTACCACAGCGAATATGTCATGGCCGCGCAAAAAGACAAAAAAAATAAAGCATATAAACCCTTTGGCGGCATAGGCATAGAAATGGGAGAAATCAACCAAAAAATAACCATCTTCGGGCTCATCAGAAACGGACCGGCCATTAAATCGGGAAAAATCAAAAGGGGAGACATCATCCTGGCGGTGGAAGATAAATCTACGAAGGGAATTTCTAAAGACGAAGTAAACAAACTTATACGCGGAAAGGTTGGCCAAGATGTGGTTCTAACGCTGTTGCGCGAAGGACCGCCGCCGCTTGAATTTACCATAACTTTGACGCGGGAATTGATTGATGACAATATTTTAACCTCGGATGTAATCGGCAATATCGGCTATATAAAACTGCGGCAATTTGAAAAAGGCATGTCCGCTAAAATGCGCGAAATAATTTCTGATTTTCCCGCCAATACCGTTGGCCTGATTCTTGATCTAAGAAAAAATCTCGGCGGAGCCCTAACCGAGGCTTTCAGGGTCAGCGCACTTTTTTTAGAACGCGAACAATTTATCGGAAAAATAGTGCAGCGCAAAAGAATAATCCAAAACTTTGCTGCCGGCAGCAGGCCGGAAGAAAGCGAGCGGATTACATTGCCCCTGGTTATACTTGTTGACTCGCTATCTGCCAGCGCTTCGGAAATAGTAGCATCCACTCTGCAGGATAATAACAGGGCCGTGATTATCGGCATGCCCACTTTTGGCAAAGCAACTTCACAGAGCCTGTATGGTTATTACGAAAATGATGAATACTGGAAAGGGGTCCTGCAAGGAGATTACTTCGCCATAACCGACGGACTAATTTACCGGCCCAACGGCAAAACCCTGCAAGGCAAAGGATTAATTCCAGACATAATCATAGCCAGCGGGGAAGGCGAGGACGTGGAAAAAATTATGTCCGAGGAAATTGTTTCGGAAAGAATTACTCCCGGCCACTTAAAAGGAGAGGAAGAAAGCACGCTGACTCCGGATGAAAAAATGCGGTTTGAACTACTAAAAGAGGACCGGCAGCTTTACGCATCCTTTGAATTCTTGCGGATATTGAACAGGAGGCAGAAGACATGACGCGATTAGCCGGAGCATGCCTGATACTGGCATTATTCATTTGTCCGGAAGAAATAGCAGGCAAGGATCATTACGAATTAACCTTTGTTGCTTCAAATGAAGAAGTTGACATCGCCTTAAATAAAAGCGAGGCGTTAAGGGGACTAGCCGTAAGAAACGAATTTTATGATGCCGCGGATCAGAAAACCAAAGAAAAAATGGACAACCTTGTAAACAGCATCAAAAACAACCTTCAACCGATATTCATTTATGGCCAGTCACTGCGCCTTGAAATTTTGGAATCATGGTTTCCGCAAGCTAAAGGATATTTCAGGTGCCAACCGACCATGGCCGGAGCTTTCTCCACCCTGCCAGTGAATGAAGAATTGCAAAATAGTACCGAGGATGGATATTTGCCCGGTAAAACTTTTCTGATGTGCGATCCGGATGATACGGCAAAATCGGAGCAGGAATTCCGGGAATATATTTCCGCTTTCTGGCTTACGGAGAAACAGGACATCCGAGAGGAAGGATATGCCACTCTTAATTAGCCCAAATTAAAACCAATCGTTTGCTAACGACTGGTTTTTTAAATCTTGCCAAAAACTTATTTCCATGCTACAAATTACACTATTCTTTGACAACAAAAAAGCCGAGTCGAAAGGAATAAAAAATGGCCAAGCGAAAAAGGAGCCAATCACGATGGGTCATATTCGTCAGGAATAAAAAAAATAGTAGCGGGAATATTTCGCTATTCCTCCTCAAAGATCGTTTTTTCATGGACGGAACATTATTAGAAAAATATAGACATAATGACACATCCATAACTATCCTGACAAAATACAACCCGATTCCGACACGCCACATCATGAACACAAGTGAATTGCAGATTGAAAACGTCACCCATGACACTTTAGATTCCATTGAAGGCGCAACTCACCGCGACTGGATCAAAATAACCGGACGAACCGGATTTTATCGCGTGGCGTATTCAAACGATCTTTTCTCGCGGATTCTCGACGCCATGCGAAACGGAGAAATCATTAATCCCAAAGACCGCATCGGCCTGATTGACGACACCGTGGCTTTGGCGCGCGCCGGTCTTTACAAAACATCAGAGGCGCTGGAACTCCTTAACACATGCCGAGACGAGCGCGAATACGCGGTGTGGGCCACGATCATATCGGCACTTAATGAGATTCGAGGCATTGTACCGAATCTTGGCGCATTATTGGCATTTCAGGAATTTGCGCAAAACGTTCTGCGTCCAGCATTATCCCGAGTTGGCTGGGATAAAAAAATTGGCGAGCCGGATCTTCACGGCATGCTCCGCCCCATGCTTATCACTGCCCTTGGCAGATTCGAGGACTCGCCAACCATCAATGAAGCATTTGAACAATTCGGAAAAGCGCATGCTGGTTTCGAAATCAGCGCGGATATCCGCGGAGCAGTTTATGAAATTGTCGCAATCTATGGGAATTCAGCCGTACTTGACCGGCTCCTTGCGCTATATGAGCATGCCGGCGATGATCAGGAAAAAAAGCGCATCCTTAATGCCCTGGCCGGAGCCGGATGCAATGATGAATCGCTGATTGAACGGGTGCTGGAATTTCTGATGTCGGACAAAGTTTTAACATCTGATGCGCCGCTGGTGATAGAGCGCATGGGCGCCCATAACAAACCTGGCATGATTGCCTGGAATTTCATAAAAACCAATTGGCAAGACGTGGTCGCGCGTTTCCATGGCGACGGAGTCGGAAAACTTTTACCGCGCGCGATTGAAGGATTAGTAGGTTCGTTTAACCACGAAGGAATGGTGTTAGAGGCGGAAGAGTTTTTAGGCGCCCATCCTTTGGAAGGAGGCAAAAATGCATTCACGCGGGCCTTGGAAAAAGCCCGTTCCAATGTCAGCTGGAAAAAACGGGCTTTGGATGATTTTTACGACTAACCAGTATTTATGATAAATTCCCGGTTTTACCGCCGGGATATTTTAATACGATTAACTGTATTGAAATTACGCAAAGCGCATCGTATAATTTCCACATGGGGCTCCCAACGCGAAAACACTACGGGGAATTTTTAGGAGAAGGTGAATTCAGCCAAATGCCGCTCAATCTGCAAAATTACGTGCGGGCGGTTTTCGGGCTTCTGGGAATTTCAGAAAAAAGCGAGAAGGAATTATGGGAGAAATTGACGGCGGAGGAGAAAGAAAAGGTGTCGGAGATTACAAAGAAAATGATGGGGACGATTCGCTAGAGCGGTTTTCAACAATTAATTTTACAGACACGCAAAAATTTCCCGGCGAGAATTTTTTCTCAGGACTCGGCATTGCTCTTTCCGCCTAAGGCGGAAATCCATGCCCGCAATGCCTCGTCATGGTCTGTAAAATTAATTGCCTCAACCGCACATATGCTTACTTTGAATTTTTTTGTAATTTCATTGAAAAATGGGGTAAATTTATGTAAACGCCTACGGCGTTTTTGTTTAACACTATATAAAAAACAAACCCACTACAAAAAATGAAGAGCAGACAATGAAAATTATCCGGCGCTTGAAAAAATCATATCCGCACTCAAAAATCGCGCTCCGTTATTCCAATAACTGGGAACTTTTGGTCGCCGTGATTTTGTCCGCGCAGTGCACCGATAAAAAAGTGAATGAGGTAACTGCTTTACTTTTCAAAAAATACCTAACGCTGGATGACTATGTATCTGCTGATTCACGCGAATTTGAGCAGGACATCCGCTCTGCCGGATTTTATCGTGCCAAAGCCAAAAATATTTTAGAAAGCGCCCGAATCATCAAAGAAAAATTCAGCGGCAAGTTGCCGCGAATCATGGAAGAACTACTCACTCTAAAAGGCGTTGCGCGCAAAACCGCCAATGTGGTCTTGGGAAATGCCTATGGCGTAGTGGAGGGGATTGCGGTAGATACGCATGTGCGTAGATTATCCCAACGACTTGGACTTTCTAAACATAATGATCCGGTAAAAATTGAACAAGATTTGATGGCGCAGATTCCCAAAAAGGAGTGGTTCACGCTAACCTACCGCCTGATTGACCACGGCCGCGCGACTTCGCTCAGGATATTTTAGCTTCCGTTTGTATCCTCGCGGCAAGCCGCGAGGTATTGTGGCTAAAATAAAGTGCTTTAAGCACTACATTAAGAAAAATAACATAAGCGAGTGTATTGCGGTTTTGAAACAATGGGAGGCGCGATTTGCTTGGTCCGCCTTTGGCGGAAATCGCGCCGACCCTTAGCGAGGCCGCCGCCGGAGCGGCCGAGTCGTGTTTCAAAACCGCGATACCGAGCAAACATTTGTCCATCGGCGTTTAAATTCCCACGATTTCAAATGCGGAGAGCAGACCATCCGAAAACTGTCCGTCAACACCGGATGTTGAATGAAAAAACACCCGGTGTTTAGGGTTCGGGTCTGCTCCGACTAAGTATAGACAAAATTACTATTTTACGGTATGATGTAATGAATTAAAAAATCGGCCTTTTACAAGGATACGAAATGATAATACACATCTATGAATCGGTGGAACTTAATAATCCACCCCCAAAAGATGCTGAAATTATCGTAAACTGCGGAGAAGAAATTCCCGCAGGCGACCCCATAACTGCTTCTTGGGATGACGGCCGGGTATGCACAGAATGCCTTACTATCCATGACTCGCGACCCCGTATTCCACGGCTTGCAACATTCGCATTTGTCGAACTTGAGGATGTTGATCTTGCCGGAATCGCACTTTATTGGTCGCAAATGGGGTGTGGATAAATCCTCCTTGCGCGATATAAAGAACGGAGCGAAAATAGAAATGACGAGGAGGACGACATGAATTATCATGTCCGACCCAATCAAGCCGACTCCAAATCGGCTTCACGCTCTAAGGGGCGATTCCCTTAAACAAGTCGGACGACTTGTGCCGACCTCCTTCGTTTAATTGTACTTTTTTCGCTCGTTTACATAAGGTATTTATCCTTCTTCAACCTTAGGCCCTCCTTCACCGGACGGCCTATTATTTTATACGGGGGGGGTGACAAAAAAAACGGACTGCGCTATACTTGCCAACAGTTCACTTATAAAAAAGATGTCCAAAAGGAGGACAAGCGGTATTGTTAACTACCTTTGTTACCAGGGCGGTAACAAAGGTAGAGCCAGAAAAGAAGCTGTTCGGTCTGGACCAATTAAGAGACGCCAAAAAGTACGGAGCCAAGACAGCTGAGCAAGTGCGAATGGTCTTGGCCGTAGTTTGCGGGGTATGTGGCTACGACAATACCGTGGCCGAAAACGTCCAAAAGTTAGTCCTGTTCCAAGAGTATGACATGCAACGACGGGATGACTTAATCGCGGAGGACAAAAACAAAATCAACGCACTTCACGCTCACATGGCCAATTTGAACGCCAAGAATGAACGAAGCAAAGAGGAAATCGCCGAAGCGAAGGCCGATCTCCTACTTGTTCAGAATTCAACAAATTTATAAAACAAGAGGCAGAAATGCCTCTATTTTTTTTAATAACAAAAGAAGTCCGTACGGACTTCTACTTTAAGCAAACTTTATTCAATTCCAGCGGTAAAAGTTAGCGAGTCAATCATTTTTATTCAATAATAAAAATGATTGGCGAGTGCTAACTTTTTACGGCCACTGCCACCGGTTTTTTCACTATGCCAAGCCGCCTCCCCACCCCCTTGCCAAACACCACTGTCCCATCTTTAACATCAAGCAATACCGCGTCTCCGGGCCGCAAATGCCCGGCGATGATTTCCTGCGCCAACGAATCAAGCAAGCGCGTCTGAATCGCGCGCTTCAGGGGCCGCGCCCCGTAATGCGGATCAAATCCTTTTTCGCCAATGAATTTTTTCACCTCCGGAGTGAATGAAACCGTAATTTCGCGCAAAGCAATGCGGCGCCGCACGTTTTCCAGCTGAATTTCCACGATTTTTTGGATTACCGCGGTGGAAAGCGAAGAAAATACGATAATTTCGTCCAACCGGTTCAAAAATTCCGGACGGAAACTACGCTCCAGGGATTTGCGAATTTTTTCTTTCATCTCGTTCTCGGCGCGATCTTTACTGTCCTCATCCCCGCCCATAAATCCGAGATGGCCCATCTCTTTCACATATTCCCCTCCGATGTTGGATGTCATGATAATAATGGTATTTTTGAAATTGACCATGCGGCCTTTGGCATCGGTCAAACGGCCGTTATCCAAAATTTGCAAAAGCACGTTAAAAACATCCGGATGGGCTTTTTCAATCTCATCAAAAAGAATTACCGAATACGGCCGATGCTTAACAAGTTCGGTCAATTGCCCGCCTTCTTCATACCCGACATAGCCCGGGGGAGAGCCGATGAATTTGGAAACCGTATGCCGCTCCATATATTCGGACATGTCCACCCTGATCAGCGATTTTTCGTCAGAGAACAAAAATTCCGCCAGGGCCTTGGCAAGTTCGGTTTTGCCCACGCCGGTGGGGCCCAAAAACATGAAAGATCCAATCGGACGATTTTCTTCTGAAATTCCGGCGCGCGAGCGCCGAACCGCATGCGCTATTTTTTGAATGGCTTCATCCTGCCCCACCACGCGCTTTTTTAATTCATCTTCCATAGTAAGAAGCCGCGCGGCTTCGGTTTCCAAAAGCTTGGTCACCGGAATTCCGGTCCAACGCGCCACTACCCCGGCAATATCTTCTTCCGTCACCTCGGCCCGCAGCATTTTTCGGGATCTCTGCAATTTAGTCAGCCGTTCTTCGGACTCATGCAATTTTTTTTCAAGCATCGGGATTTTACCGTAACGAAGTTCCGCCACTTTCCCCAGCTCTCCGGCGCGTTCGGCAATGTCCGATTCCTGGCGCGAGGTGTCAAGATCTTTTTTCAAAACCCCCACTTCCGCGGCCGTATCTTTTTCCTGTTTCCAAGCGGCCTCAAATTCCTTAATTCCGTCTTGCAACTGGGCAATTTCCTGCTCAATTTTTTTCAAACGCTCCCGCGATTTATGATCCAATCCTTTAAGACGACTGACTTTAACTGTGGTGGCTTGAGGAGAGGGAGTTGTTTCTGCGTTACTGCCGCTTGGCGCTGCGCCGTTTCCAGCATTGACAGACGCCGCATGATTGTTGCTCTCATTGGTTATAGCCGCTTTTTCAATTTCTAATTTCGTGATCTTGCGGCGCGTTTCATCAATTTCTTTGGGCAAACTGTCCATATCCAAACGCAAGGAAGATGCCGCCTCATCCATTAAATCCACGGCTTTATCCGGCAAAAATCTATCGGTAATATAGCGGGAGGAAAGTTCGGCCGCAGAAATTAGGGCTGAATCCGTAATACGCACTCCGTGGTGCGCTTCATATTTTGGTTTAAGTCCGCGTAAAATTGAAATCGTATCCTCCACGCTCGGCTCATCCACATAAACCGATTGAAACCGGCGCGCGAGAGCCGGATCGCGTTCAATATAGCGCTGATACTCTTTAAGAGTGGTAGCGCCAATAGCACGCAGTTCGCCCCGCGCCAGGGCAGGTTTTAACATATTGGATGCGTCAATCGCGCCTTCGGCCGCTCCCGCTCCCACAATGGTATGCAACTCATCAATAAACACAATGTATTTACCGCCGGAACGATCCAATTCGCGCATAATGGCTTTTAAGCGATCCTCAAATTCTCCACGGTATTTGGTGCCGGCCACGATTGCCGCCAAGTCAATGGAAATCAATTCTTTATCTTTCAGGGTTTCAGGAATATCTCCGGTTACAATCCGCTGGGCTAGTCCTTCGGCAATCGCGGTCTTGCCCACTCCGACGCGTTAAATTACGCGCATATTTTTCCAGAACGTTGTATTTGGTTTCGGGTTCCGGATCGGTAATCCTCTGCCCGCCGCGCAAGGCCGCGAGCGCCTTTAACACCGCTTCTTTATTCAAGCCATGATGCTCCAGGACCTCTTTAGCGCGCGAAGGAATTTCCAAAAGCGACAAGAATAAATGCTCGGTTGAAATAAATTCGTCCTTCAGATGCGAGGCCTCGCGATGCGCCTGCTCAATCACTTTGGCCAGATCATGCGTTAAATAAACCTGACCCAAAGGAGTGGCAATCACCGCGCCCCGCGGCATGGAATCCACAACCTCCAGCAGACGATCCATAAAAAGCGATACGTCAATTTCCAATTTTTCCAGAATCGCGTCCACGGTTCCTTCTTCCTGCAATACCAAAGATGCCAGAAGATGCAAAACATGTGGCACGGACAAATACTACTCACTCGGCAATGGGAGCCCTCCGCTACGTTCGCTCGCGGCTTCCCTTATTGCCTCGTTCGTATATTTGTTGCCGTGCCTCCGCAAATTTCGCAGAAGCGCACGTTGCCTCGCTCAATAGATTTTATTTAACGTTAAGAAAGTTGTCGGCTCGCTTAAGGATTCTCTTATTGTATCCGCCTGCGGCGGCTTCACTAGGGGTCGGATGTGAAATTTCGCTTTGCGAAAACCAAGCTTTCACGTCCTCCCATTGTCTGAAATTGCAGTTGCCTCAATCGCAACTTGACTCACTATTTAAAATTTCTTATTGTAGGCGCTTAGCGCCTTTTACTGTTTTTAAAAGCACATTCCCTCATTTATGCTGAAATTGTTTTCCTTAATACTTTGTACTATATACTCGCTACTGGATACTTATCCACAACATCCCCATTATACCCAAAAACTTTATGAAAATCAAGCAGCCCCAATAAAAATAGCCAATGGAGCGCATTGGCCAACATAAGAATTGGTTTAATGAATCATCCAACGAGCTAACTTTATTTCCTAATTGATAATGCTATTTTTGCGATAGTTCTTGCTGATTACTTCATAGAATGCTGGATGTGAACAAGTGATGTTTCAAGCGCATGCAGGAACTCGCCGATCTCTTTTTCGGTAACTACCAGCGGCGGCATAAAGCGGATCGTGGGATTAATATTGCTATTTCCCGCGCCCATCGTAACTATACCGCACTTCAGAAGACGCGCCAGCACGACATCGCAAAACTGCGGAGCCGGAATATCGCTTCCATCCGGCCGCCGTTCTCGAAATTCAACTCCCTGATGAAGTCCAAGTTTTCTATGGATGCAAAATAGACCGATCGCGGAATTACCGTCAGGGAAACTTTGGGCAATAACGCGCTCAATTCCTATCGCCAGAATTTCTCCCATATCTTTTCCGTGGCCCACTAAGTCCCCGCCTCCGTATTCGGGCTTTTTTTCTTCCAAGGCATAAATCGTCGCAATCGCCTTCAGCACACCCTCCGGATTCCACTGAAACGTGCTTGAATCGCCGCCTTCCGGAAAATTTTCATGTCCGGCCAGACGAGGGTTTAAACTGTCAAACGCAGCAAAGGCAATCGGATAGCCGCTCGCGAATGATTTTGAACCAAGTACGATATCCGGTTTAATCCCGTATTGCTGAAATGCAAACCAGGTTCCCGTACGTCCGAAGCCGGTTTGAATATCATCATCCACCAGCAATATTTTTTTCCCCCAAAGATAATTAAGAAACTCTACGGTATAAAAATCCGCCGGTATGATTCCACCCTCGCCCTGTACCAACTCGAATATGACATAACCAATATCCGCAAGCGGAAGGCGTTTCAGTTGTTGATAACACTCGTCCAAAACCTTTTGGGATCCGCATGGATACGGAAGATGAAAGATGCCATCCGGAACCAAAAATCCTTCTTTATGCACTGACTTGGACATGGTGGCAGTAAGAGCATATCCCGGCCTTCCATGAAATGCTCCGTCAAACGCAAGGCCCAAACGTTTTTTCGTGAGCCAGGGAATAAATTTAGAGAGGATGGTATTTACCATCTTTCCGCCATCCACCTGCTTCATAATTTTCGTCGTGCAACCAAAGGTATGACGCGCCAACATTTCCACCAGCGCGGGCTGGGAAATTTCGATGGTTTTACCATCAACCGTGATCTCAAAACTAAAAGGAAAGTCAGAAGCAATGAGCGACTCCAAAAGTTCCGGCTCATTACGCAGATTAGCTTCATACTTCTGACGCTCATACTCATAACAAATTTTGCGGAACAGGCGATTACCATGTCCAATATTAATAATTCCAACCTGTGAACACCAATCGGTATAAACTCCGCCGTCTACGGCAAATAATTTACAACCCAGGGCATGCGAAAATATCGGAAGTTTTGCGCCGCGCGGGATTGTATCCGGCACCATAAGACGCCAATAGCGTTCCCAGAAATCTTTTTCGTTAAATGGGTGTTCCATCGAAAAACCCCCGTTTCCATGTAAAAGTGCTGTTATGACTCACTCGTACCACAAGGCATAAAAAAAGCAACGGCACTCGTTCGCATATACGGTTTCTCGGCAATATGATTTTGAAACACATTCGTTCGCCCAGCGGCTCGGGAAATAGGCAGCTCAAGATCTTCTACGAAGACGAACCAAATAGTTACTCTGGAGCTTTTGAAGCCGATATAGGCCACAACCACGGTGGCAACCAACGCAATCGCCAGCACCCACTCGGGCCTCCACATCCGCGCGCCCGGCCACGATCATGGCGGTTGCGATCCAAATGCCCAGAATTGATAAACTGACCCAAGATTAAGACGCGAAAGGTGTCACCTTTTTGTTTGACTTTTTTCTGCTCGTGGGAAGCATTACGTAATGTCATAGTCAGTAAACTCATCTAAATCAATATTTTCTTCCTCATTGATTTTATTCTGTTCAGAACATACATCAACAACAGCTTTTTCAAAATCATTTTCATACACAAAATACGAAGCAGTGCCAAGAGAAACAACACCGATAATAGAACCCATTAGAAACCACAACGCCTCCTTTATTCCTCTCGCTTGATAAATTTTATTCACCAAAAAGAACGCCTTTTTTAATAACATGTTTTTAATATTGATATGCTCAAAAGAACGTCAAAAACCTTCTTTTTCTTTGTTATATTAAGCTTCGGATTGGCTTTTATAAAATTCTGATGATCAGATTTCAATAGTCCCCACAAACTCACCGATACTTTTGGTGGACATTGATTCAATCTTAAATTGGCCATCGTTGTTTTGAATGATAACAAATTACGAAACTCTTTAATACGTGAAAGTTCAATAGCCATGACAGTTTTTCTGAACTTCCAAAACTCCTTTTCTGCCCAGATGTTAACATCGGTTTTGCTGGGCAAAACGATAACCCGTTCTTTAATTCTTGCGTATTCTTTAATACTGTCTGGTATAACAATGGTACCGTCTTTATTCATTTTTATCCTAACAGACTCCGCAAGGAGCGACCGGATAGATTGAAGAGAACACACAAGTAATCGTGCGGACAATTCCCTCCATTGCTTGTTACTATATATTACCAGAGAGGGATGAAGGTCGTGCGGTACTTTAGTTATCACAACCCCATCAAGAGATCTTGTAAAAATTTTATTTGGTATTCGCAATTTCATTTTGTTCAAGATGGATTAAATCGCCGTTTTAATTGAACCGCCTTTTGTTCGAAAAAGAGTTGTCTATTTGCGTTTTAAGCGCGAGAGATAGTGTAATGGAGATCGTGGACCGTGATAAGCGGGCTGCGGCGCGATAAATAATTTCATATCTTTAAAGGCCTTTTTTAATTCTTTGAAGAAACAATGGTACTTTTGATTTAAAAAATCCCTGCTTTGAAAAATTAAAATATCCGGATTAAATACTTCTATTTCGTCGAGAAGTAATTGTAGTTCTTTTTCCTTTCCAAAAATATGTTTTCTGTTTTCCCCACCAGATCTGCGTTTCCTATTTTTGGTTACAAATTTATATAAGTTTATTAAAGCAATGAAAGAAAGGAGGTTAATATTAAAAATTCTCACACCCTCTTTATAGCTCCTTGATTTCTTTATCAAACCCCATCTATTACTGAAAAACCAATTTTGCAAAAAGTAGATGCTGGTAATATAGGTTCCTGACATATTCGGGTTCATCGTTTTTATATGATTATGCATACTCTCAACGACTTCTCGTTTTTCTTTGAACCCGAGGATTCTCCCCCTCGACTCATCTTTGCCCAAATCGAGCCCCACAAAAAGAATCTTTTTACATCCCTTGTCGCCATAATTCGACCCAATGAAAGGGTAACTGGCAAATTTCCATGTCTTAAAACCATACTCCTTCACTTCTCCCGTTTTAGGATTTATGTCATTTGTAATAAAAAAAGCACGATAAAGAGCCTTTATTTTTTTCTCAATTTTTTTCATGTCACCACCCATAATAATGTTGCGGCTAAACGCAAAGTTATTCGTGTTATTTTTAACGCGTTATTCACTAACTAATTCTTATGATTTAATGGCGGTAATTCAAGATGCTTTTTCTCAAATTCATTAAGTAGTTTTTGTTCGGCTTTTTTAGGATCATTTGAAAAATAGAATTTACACTTAAGATTAAAACCGGCTTGCTGTAGATTCCAGAACCTTTTAATTGCCTTTCTTCTGCTGAAGTTTCTTCCTTCTGCGGTGGCCTTAAATCCATTTGGAAAAGTAAGTAATCGTTCTCGCAGGTTACTCCTCGTCATGCCTATATAAACAATATTGGTTTTTCTGCGAAGCCTTGGAAATTTTTTGTTTGCCAAAATCAAATAGACCCCGGGCTTTTTCCGGACCCGCCTAAGAGAGGAAAATTTTAGAGTTAGTGACTTTTTCAAGTATAAAAAAGGTTGGGTTTTAAAACACAAAGCCCCACGTTTGCTAGATTTTCAGTCCTATGCCCCTTTTGACACATACCCATGAGAGTCGCTGAACGCAAGGTTCAACACTTCTCATGGAATTTTAACCATACATTATGACGGAGCCGATATGATTGCGGAGAATCTTTTCATCACGAATATTATAACTCTTTTTATATATTTCTGCAATTTTTCGTAAACCAAACCCCCTCAACCGGAATTTCCGTTGAGGGGTTTATATTAAACACTGTGTTAAACACTAAGTGTCGCACATTTCGTTATACAAAAAAAGCAGGGATGCGCTACCTTGAGAAAAACTCCTGAGCGAGTGTTGCGGTTGAGGGTATTTTCTATTTTAGACAATGGGAGGACAAATTTGCTTGGTTTGCGCGTAGCGCAAAAATTTGTCCGACCCTTAGCGAGGCCGCCGCCGGAGCG
>LCKU01000023.1 GCA_001001625.1 Parcubacteria group bacterium GW2011_GWA2_45_30
TTCACGTATTGAGTCATTTCTCCATTGAAGTAAGCACTATCCATGGTGTGGCAGCCTGAGCCGAGCAAGCTTGCAATGTTGCTTGGACAAGATGTATAAATTGTGGTTGTTGATGTGGTTGTGTTGGATCCTCCCGAACATCCTGATAAATAATTGGTACTGCAAGAATAAACAACGGTTCCGCCGTAATTCACATATTGAGTCATTTCTCCGTTGAAGTAAGCGCTCCCCATGTCATGGCAGCCGGAGCCAAGCAAAGAAGCAATTGCGGCCGGACAAGAATCGGCATCAGAATTTTCCGCGTAAAAAAATAATGAAAAAATAATAAAAAATAATATTAGGTAAAAATTTACTTTTCCCATAAAATTAAAAAGGCGGAGCGCGGCTACTTGCTTATGAAGCGGTGTATCCTAGCTCCGCAATGGCTTTAATTATATTTTCTTGGGTAACTTTTTGCGGATCAAACTCAAACACGCCTTTCTTGCCATCATAGTCCACAAAGGCGAACGCCACCCCGTCCATTTGTGAAGTCAGCATCTGAATGCCGGTGGCGCACGCCCCGCAATGCATCCCATCTATTTTTAGTTCTATCTTTTCTGCCATAATTTTCTAAATTTTGGAACGAGGTGAACAAAATTTAGCCAAAATTATGAGCACCCCGCTCTAATTTTACCAACTTTACCATTTAATTTCCTGTAACCATTAACTCCGCATGACACGCGATTCGCGTGCGCGAATAGCGCATGCCTCTATGGGCGAAGCGAATCGCCAATGTTATACCTCGTAAAATTAGAGCGGGGCATAAAGTTGTCTTTTCATCCGATATTTAATAAGATTTATTATACCACATCACTATTTTCCAGTTATCCCCAAATATCGCGAATATCTTTATGACCGAAGAAAACAAAATATTTCATGATATTGCCGTACTTTTGCCGGCGTTTAATGAAGCCGAAAACATAGGCCGAATTATAGAAGAACTGAAATCGCATTTCCACAAAATCCTGGTAGTTGATGACGGATCAAATGACACAACCGCGTTCATTGCGGCGCGATTGAGCATCGAGGTTTACCGGCAAAAACATCTTGGAAAAGGAGCCGCCATGCGAAACGGCCTTGAAATCCTACGATCACGCGGGGGAGAATATAAAGCAGTACTTATCATGGACGCAGACGGCCAGCACACTATTGAGGACGCAATCCGGCTAGCTGCGGCATGGGATACAGCCGCCCCAAGTGTTATTTCCGGAGAAAGACAGTTTCATTATCCCGATATGCCGTTATCTCGACTATACGGAAACATCGCTTCATCACAATTATTTTCTCCGCTTATTGGCAGAAAAATAACTGATTTGCAGTGCGGATTGCGCCTTTATCCAATGGCGCTTATCCCGCAAATACTTCCTGTATCCAACGGATACACCGCCGATATGGAAATGCTGCTTAACGCGCACGAACAAAATGTCGATATCCGCACCATTTCCATAAAAACCATGTATGATGCCATGCGCCCACCGCAGCCGATACACTCCGCTCGACATATGCTGCATATTGTCTATTTTATCGCAAAATCGTATTTTAAAAAAATACGAAGAAATGCATCTTTTTCTGTACTTTTAGTTATTTTTTTGGCGCTCCTTGCGTTGCTTATAATACGCGATACTAAAACCGCAATCCAAAATTACCAGAAACCGCGCACCCGAAATGATTCATATGTTGCGGCGCTTGAATACCTTCGCAGTCACTCGCCGGAAGATGCTATTATTTTAAGCCCGTGGGAAGACGGCAATCAAATTATTGCGCTTGCCAATCGGAGGGTGGTGGCATCAAGCAAAGTATACCCTTCAGAAACAACGGAGCTTGCCGCGCGTTTTCGGGATGTAGGAAAATTCTTTTTTGCGAAATCCGACGATGACGCCCAAGAGGTAATCAAAAAATACGGAGTTTCTTTTGTATTCTTGAAAAAACAAAATTTTGATTTTTACCTCTGCCGCTATGCGCGCCGTTGCGGAAAAAAAGATTCTCTCATTTATCGATTACTCGCTGACGAACCGGTATCATTCCTTACCATGGCATATGAAAACAAATCCTACAAGATTCTTAAAGTGGATGAAACTGCGCCCCAACGCGCGGGATTTGATTATTCTTACGCCAATTTTCTTACCGGCCTATGGTCCAAACTTCCACTTACCGCGAATAATTACCGACCAATGTTCGGCGGGATACTTCCGCATCATTATCCTTTTACCGACGCGCTCTTTCCCGATTTTTTTGCGCGGGTAAAAGCATTCCCGCCCGAGGTCATACTCATACTTGGCCCTGACCATAAAAACATCGGGAAAACTCCGGTTACCGTATCGGCCCGGCCCTGGAAAACTCCTTTTGGAACGCTTAAACCGCATACCAATTTAATTAACCGTCTCACTGAAAACGAATTTGCATCAACTGATGAGAAGACACAGAGCAAAGAGTGGTCAGTACGAACTATTATCCCTTATATTGCCGCAGTATCTCCGCAATCCCAAATCGTGCCCATACTCATTCGCTCCGATCTCTCGGTAAATAACGCAGAGCGCCTAGCGCATGAACTCTCCTCATCTCTTCCTCCGAACTCTCTGATTATCTTAAGCGTTGACTTCTCACATAGACTGACAGATGAAGAAACAAACCGCGAGGACAAAAAAAGCCGGAACGCAATCGAACATTTTCGTTTTGAAGAAATAGAAAATCTTTCACTCGACAACCACAAAGGATTATTTGTCTTCCTTTCAATCATGAAAGAACGGGACGCTAAAAAAATTGAATTTCTTGGCTACGAAAGAAACGATCTTCTCCACGAAAAAGACCCTTCAGCGTTCCCGGATTATCCATACATAGTAAGTTATTTTTCGTATGCGTTTAACAGGTGATCTAAAAACTTCAAACAGCGTGATTCTCCCGCGTTTGCCCGTAAAAAAAACGCTTATTTATATTATGCTGATTGTGGTCTTTACGGTCGGAATGTGGATTCGTTTTTCCAATCCATTAAATCCTACCATAAACGTAAATGATTATTACTTTCATCGCTCCTATTATCTCTGGCAGAACGGCGCGCTTCCGGAGTCGGACGTATGGAACTTCGCTCCCCAAAAAATGCCTGAAAATATTCCGCCGCTTCTGGCCTATGCCACAATTCCGTTTTTTACCGCAGCCGCATTTCTCTTACCCCCGAATTACAACACAACGGACATGCTCAATGCCGCGCTTTATTTTCCTCCATTTTTTTACGCAGGATGGATGATCCTGGCGTTTTTCTTCTTAAAACGTATTTTATCAACGCGGGGCATAATTCTTTTTTTAATTCTTCTCACATTCATCCCGGCGTCAATATCCCTTTTTGCAAAAAATAATTATGACGAGGAAATATTGGGAATAATCCTGCTTTTTTTATTCATTATATGCCTGCTGCATTATACGCGCGAAAAACGACCAAGGTATTTTTGGGGAATGTTTGCAGGCCTAACCCTGCTTGAACTCGCATGGCAACAATTTACGATCATATTTATCGCGCTTCTTCTCGTCGCGATTTTTATGTATTTCAAAGAGCGCAAAACCGCACTCGTTCTCTTTTCCATACTGCCGCTCTCGCTCTTAGCCGGGCATATAATATCGCGCTACCTATTTAACACCGCCTATTCTCCTATTGATATTCTTAAGGAAGCCTGGATTTTCGCAAGCAATTTTTCTAATCCAGACCTGCAGATGGCAATGCGCCGAAATGACTGGTCAAATATCGGCATTCATAGTTTTCTTGATAGTTTCGGGTGGCTGGGGGCATTTCTTGTCTTATTCGGTATGGCGCGCCTGGCCATGCGCCGTGACGCCATAAAAGACATGGTTATTTTTATTTTTACCTTTGTTTGCGGGCTTTCCTATTTCTTTTTTTCAAAAAACGTATCACTCTTTCTTCCCGCAGCGCTTCTGACTGCATCCTACGGGGGAGAAACACTCATCTCCCGTAGGCATTTCAATATAACTTTGGGGGGCATATTCTCATCGGCATTAAAAAATCCCCGCATACGTTTGGGGATAAAATACGCCATAATAATTTTTGCCGCTGTTTCCGTATTTCTTACGACAGAACATGTCGTGTGGCTCAAGCGCGAAAGATTAGAAGGAAATATTATAATATCGGTCAGCCCGGAAATCGCACAACAAGGAGAACCGCAAAAAGTGGAAATCTACCTGCAAAACGGTGCAGTGCCGACACTTAAAGAAAAGGGATCGCACGCCGGATTCCACATTGAAGTAAAAAATACGGCCGTAAAAAATATCCGGGCATACTCCCCGTATGGATCATCGAACATAGTCATAAAACCGGATGCCATAAAAAATAACTGGTATTGGTTTGAGACGAAATTTCCACATCTTAATAAAAACGAGCAAGGAAACATATCATTTGAAATCACTCCTGCGTCCCAAAATGCGGAATTTCGGGTACGCGCCTGGCTGCCGGCTTCCTGCTCAATTATCATGCGACTCGCCGGAATTCGTGATCGGAGAGATGAATTTTGGAATCCGATCTCCAACGGCTGGAGGCATGAATCCTGCATTGTAAGAATCCCTTCTTCACAAAGTCCGCAAAACACGGACTATCCGGTAATTCCCTGCGCCATTCCAGTTTTCGCTGGCTACCTGACACAGCGTAACTTTAACTGTCTGCGATACCAGATCTCTTCCAAAATCTAAATGTGTATAAGCAAAATTTCGTTTTATTAACCACATGTATTAGAATTAAAAAATGCAGGAGTTCAAGCAAAAAATCCCTTTTACCGCGTTTATTATTGCCATAGTGGGTCTGGCCGCAATTATTCTATTGCCTTCAATAAATACAACCGCATCCGATAACGCCCTTTTTGCCAAACTCGTGCCGGAATGTTCAAGTATATCCGTGGGCGGAAAATCCGTAACCAATGTATGCACGATCTGCGATCTTTTTAAGCTTATCCAGAATATCCTGAATTTTGCCTGGATTTATATCACTTTCCCGGTGGCGGCCTTAATGCTTGCCATTGGCGGATTTATGATGCTGGTTCCCGGACTTTCGGGAGAAAAAGGAGCCGGATCCTATTCCAAAGGGAAAAAAATAATAACCAACGCCCTGCTGGGCATTGTAATCGTATTTATGGCTTGGCTTGGCATTGATACCATCATGAAAGCAGTACATGGCTTTCAATACAACGAGGGTGGCGGATTCGGGCCCTGGAACGCCATTCAATGCCAATCACAACCCCTTATCATAAGTGTTGTAGACGAATCAAATGGCTCGACGAATTCTTTAAGCTTAAACTTATTAAACGATGCGGAGGTCCGACAGGCCCTATCTTCACAGCCCGGCATTACGGTCTTGGATGCCTGTCCGGCGGGCATATCGTCCGCTGATGTTCCGGGCGGATGCGCCGTACTTTCAAACGTAACCCCGAAAGCGATTGCGGCTGTGAATGCTTTCAAAACCGCCTGCGGCTGTCCGATCAAAATCACCGGTGGATCCGGCGACAAAATTTATCTTGAAAATACTCCGGTGGTTAAAATGTTTATTGAAATCACATATATAACCGCAGGTCTGCGGGTAAATGACGGATCAAAGTTGTTCAAAGCGCCAAATGGCATTATATTTGCGCTATAAAACGAATAGCATTACAATGAAACTGGTATGTTTTTCAATCCAAGGATAGAAAAAAAATATAGAAATTATAAAAAAATCTCCTGGCTGCTGATAGCATCAATAGTTATAATGCAGAGTGTTGTTTTTATTCCGCTCGCAAATGCCATTGAAACCATTGAACTGGATGCTTCGCAATTTCAGCAATCCGAAGGGGGCGGAAGCGACTCCACTGGCGCCGCTGGAACCACCGAAGAAACGGGTAGCGAAACCACCGGAAGTACTGAAAGCACAACCGGAACCGGCTCATCCGGAACAAGCGGAACAGATAACAGTAGTGCCGGCACAGGAGGAACTTCTGCCGGCGGAACAGATGCCGCCGGAACAGCCAGCGGAGGCACAAGCGCTACGGGTGAAAGTACCGCAGGAACAACCGGAGAAACCGGATTTGGCGGCTTGGTTGATTCTGCCTGGGGAGCCGTGACCGGACCGGGCACCGCGCTTGGTGAAGCGCTCGGAGCATTGGGACTTTCTGATACTCCGGGTCTTGGCACTCCAGGCGGCATGGGATTTGCCGCAGCTGGTCTTGCCGCTTCTGCATTTGGCGGTCCTATTGGAACGGGAATTGCTGCAGTTGCCGCAATAGCAAATTATGCCTGTGGCGGATGCATTGTCGGATTCATAAACTCCCTTTTTGAAGACCCGATCCCTGATCTTGGATTTTTGGGAACATTTGATGAACTTATTGATACTATTGACGAACAATTAGGATTATCTCAAGAAGAGTTAGATGAAATTTCCGGAAATCCTCCGGGAGGATTTGACGAGATGATGAGTGGAATGATGGATGAACTGGCTGATGAAATAGACGCCATAGGCGAGGTAGGGGGAAGCACTGCGGATAGCGTTGGTACTGGAACCGGAATGGGGAGTAGTGCTGATTCTTTTGGCGGCACCGGCGGCACTACGGGAAGCGTTGGTGGTACTGATAATGTTGGAACAGACGCTCCCGGGCCGGGCGGCTTTGAAGGATTTCAAGATGTAGCTACTGAAGACCTGCAAGACTTTGCTGATGTTGCTGATAGTGCTACCGAAGCCGCTGGTGCCACTGAAGGTTACGGTGATGATATAGATTCAAATGACTTGGAGGGATATGATGAAGATGCCACTGAAGCAGCAGAAGCAGAAGCAGAAGCAGAAGCAGAATCAGAATCAGATTCAGATTCAGATAGTGAGGGTACAGAAGGAGATGATAATGAAGATGGAGATGCGGAGGGCGAGGGTGGAGAGGAGGAAGAGGAAGAGGAAGAGGAAGAGGAGGAGGAAGAATAAGTTGAACAATCCCTAAAAATATATTTTTCGAGTAAGTCCTTCGACTTCGCTCAGGATAAACTGAGCGCATCGAGAAATTGCCTAAAAAGGAAGCTTCTCAATTGTGCTTCCGCTCCTGCTAGTGGGGTATCTAGGGATGAAATTCCGCAAATGGCGGATATCAAAAAATGACGCCATGCCCGCAGAAAAAAACAGCCATAAAAAACTTTGGCTTATCGGCCTAGCCGCGTTTATCCTATTATTTGCTATCATTGCGATTGCAAACTATTTGGGGAATAGCCAAAAAACAGGTGAAGCCGGCAAACCCGTTATCCCTAAAATTGATATGCATGAGCATTTCCGCGCCGGAGGAGACGCCAGATATTTTTTAGTGGCCATGGCCGCCGCAGGCATAAAAAAAATGGTGATCGTGCCGACCGACTGGCCGCCTTCCAATCCAAAATACAAAGAAAACCTGACGGCCGCCTTGGAGGTAAAAAACAAATATCCGGATAAATTTATAGTATTTGCCACGGCCTGGAACAAAGACCCGGATGCCGCCAAAATAATTGAGGATGCCGTAAAAAACGGGGCAGGAGGCATGAAATTCATTGATTGGTTATCTTCCAAAAAATATCCGAATGAAGCCGGTCCCGTGGATAGTGATAATATGTATAAAGTGTATGAGGTTGCCAGAGAATACAAAGTTCCGGTGCTAATGCACATTGATTTTCAAAAAAAACCGGAGTGGAAAGCGCAATTTGAAAAAGTTGCGGCTGATTTCCCGGATGTTACATTCATTTTAGCGCATTATTGCCGGGCCGCTTCCGGAAAAACTCCTCAACTCTCGCTTTGCGCCCAGACGCTGGATAAATTTCCCAATGTATATACGGATATTTCCATGGGCGGAGGTTTGAATCGCTATCGGGGTTATTTTGATAAAAGCGAAGCGAGCGCAAAAAAATTCAGGGATTTCATTATAAAATATCAGGATCGGATCCTTTGGGGCGCGGATATTGTGCTGGACGGAAAAATACGCGACGGGGTTGAAAAAAATCCTGCCTGGATTTTCAAACGCATGGCTACGGATTTCTTTATTTTAGAACACGGAAAATATCTTAATCTTTTGCATCCGGAGGACAAAATAATACACCGCAGCCTTGATCTGCCGGATGAAGTGCTCCAAAAAATATACTGGGAAAATCCAAAAAAAGTGCTCGGGATCTAAAATCAAAAACTCGCTGCAAAGCGAGTTTTTGATTTAACAAATGCTTAATGGCTAAGGTTTTACCTCAATAGTTTTTTCCATGGGCGGCACATAACGGCGCAAAAGTAAGGAGTTTGTAACCACCGAAACCGAACTAAAGGCCATGGCAAAACCCGCGATCTCGGGACGGAGCGTGGATTGAGAAAGATTGAACAATGCCTTGCCCAGGCCGCCTAAACGTTGCATTCCTAATGTCCACTCGGCCGGGCGGCCAAAGATGTGCGCGGTAAGAATTTGGGTGGTGAAAAAAAGATGAAATCCGGCGGCCACCGGAATTGCCAAAACATTATAGAAAAACGCCCAGAAAAGATTTTGCCAAACCTTTTTAATGGTTTTACCGGATAACTGGATGGATGTTACCACATCCCGCAGATCGTCTTTGACCAAAATTATTTCTCCGGTCTGCACCGCCACATCCGTGCCTGACCCCACGGCAATGCCGATATCCGCCTGGGCGAGCGCCGGAGAATCGTTGATTCCATCCCCCACCATGGCAACCGATTTGCCTTCCGCTTGCAGTTTTTTAATCACATCGGCTTTTTCCTGCGGCTTTACTTCAGCCAGCACTCGATCAATTCCTATCTCGCGGGCAATGGCGTGCGCGGTTTTGGGATTATCCCCGGTAATCATTATAATTTCTTTTTTCATTTTTTTAAGTTCCGCAATGGCCTCTTTGACAAACGGTTTCAAAGTATCTGCCATGGCAATAATCGCCAGCGCGCGCCATATGTCCCCATCTTTTTTAATGGCAAATACTGTAGTTTTGGCCTGTCCTTGCAATTCCTCAAATTTGGAACGCCATTCTTCTATTGATACCCCAAGTTTTTCCATGTAGGCGGTATTTCCAACCGCAATCTCCACCCCTTCCACCGTGCCTTTTACTCCGTATCCGGAAACCGCTTCAAAGTCCTTTACCTCCGGAAGCGCGCCAAATTTTTCTTTTCCTTTCTCAATAACAGCGCGCGCTAGCGGATGTTCAGAGCCCTGCTCCACGGCCGCCGAGAATCGCATCGCCTCCTTTTCATCCATGCCGGAAAGCGCAATAAAATCAGTAACCACCGGTTTTCCTATAGTCAAAGTTCCGGTCTTATCCAAAGCAACCACTTGAATTCTATAGGCCTTTTCCAGCGCCTCCCCGCCTTTCAAAATTATGCCGAATTTGGCGGCGCGGCCGATTCCGACAATCAAGGCCGTGGGCGTGGCCAAACCCATGGCGCAGGGGCAGGAAATCACCAAGACCGCAATCATTTTGGTAAGGGCCGAACGCAAATCATCCGGAATAAGAAAAAAATACCAGGTTGAAAAAACAATTATCGCAAACACCACCACCGCCGGCACAAAATATTCCGAGATTTTATCAACAAGATCCTGTACCGGAGCGCGGGAGGCCTGGGCCTCTTCCACCATCTGAATAATTTGATAAAGTAAAGTTTCTTTGCCAACTTTAGTGGCTTTGAATTTAATCAAGCCCTCCTGATTGATGGTGGAGCCAATCACCTCCTCCCCGACTCCTTTCCCCACCGGCATGGATTCTCCGGTAACCACTTTTTCGTCAATATGGGTTTTACCCTCCATGATTATACCATCCACCGGAATTTTCTCTCCGGGACGCACCACAATAATATCGCCGTTTGCAAGCTGATCAATCGGCACTGTAACTTCCTGCCCGTTTTTAAGCACATGCGCTTCCTTGGCTTCCAGTTTCAAAAGTTCTTTGATGGCCTGCGACGCGCGTCCCTTGGCAACCGCCTCAAAATACCTACCAAGCAAAATGAAGAACAACAGCGCGGCGGATGATTCCCAAAAAGGATGATCAATGTTGAAAAACAAAAATCCGATCATGGAATAAAAATACGCGGCGGATGTGCCTAAGGCCACCAAAACATCCATATTGGCCGAACCCACCCGGATAGCAGTAAAAGAATTGCGATAAAACGGCCAGGCGATTATAAACTGGATCGGGGTGGAAAGAGCCCAGTAAAAATAATTTAAATCTATCTGGAATGGCGGGTTTGAAACATCCACAAAAAATCCGGTGATAAATTTCAGGGGTTGCGCTATGATCCAAAAAAGATAACTGGTGGCATACGACCCGTAGCCGAAAAATCCGGATCCGGTGAGCAGGGGCGCGTGTTGATTTAAAAAGTCAAAAAACTCATGCACATGCGTCACATTGAACATGTGAATCAGCATATAATAAAGAATTATGGGAAATGCCAGTAAAAACGCGGCCTTCACCCGCCGGCGCGCTTCTTCAATTTGCTTGGCTTCTTTTTTTTCTTCATCAGCTGCAGTTGCGCCCCGCTCATCCGGCCGGATTAAATCATATCCCAGCTGATTTATCAGTTCGTCAATTTTAGCGAGCGGAATTTTGGTTTCATCAAATTCAATCGCGGTTTTTTCCGCGCCATAACTTGTTTTGATGGATTGCACCCCCGCCTGCTTTCCGATTAACTTATCTATGAGAATACTGCACGACGCGCAGTGCATTCCTTTGACTTTTAGAACAAGCTTGGTCATAAAGCGGAGGAATGGTCAACGATAGAATTTACGCTGATTTTTTATTTCTATATTTTCTTCGAGTGTTTTTCAAACCATTCAGCCATTTTATTTAATTGGTATTTATTCTCCACCGCAGATAATACGAAGTTTTCCATCTCTTCATTGCTTATTTTAAATTCATATCCATTAAGAAATAGAAAGCGGATTGCGATAGAAATTGCAGTTCTTTTATTTCCATCAATAAAAACATGGTGATAAGCGCAGGATTCAAAATAAGCCGCGGCCTTTTTAAAAATAGTTTCGTAAAGGTTTTTACCGCCAAACTGCATCTTGGGACGTTCAGTCATAGATTCCAAAAGATTTACATCTCGGACACCATGTAACCCCCCTGTCTCGTCAACAATACGCGCATGAATTACCAATATTTCCTCTCCGGTTAAATAGCGCATGGCACAATTTATTTTCTCGCAAGCGCCTCTAGCGCCAGCCTATACTTTTTAATAAATCCGTCGGTCCATTCCAAAAGCTCCGGATCTATTTTGTTCGCCGGTTCAACTATTACTCTTTGCTTTTTAAAATCCACATCCACCCGGACCTCATCTCCGATTTTAATCCCCAATTCTTGCAAGGATTTTTTAGGCAAGGTGACCGCCATAGAACTTCCTACTTTTAAAACCTTTTGAGTCATAATTTTGGCTTAATCTATTATATCTTCGCTTCGCTCGATATAATCGGTTCGCTCGGTCGAAATGAAATAGGTTTCATTTCCCCCCGTTGCCAATTATAATTTTATTATAATCGCCTCTGCGCGTTATGTCAAATTTTAGGTTGACCCCGGTAGAGATGCAAAGCGAACTAAATCTCTAGCGGGGTTGACAAAAATTATTACGCTATGCTAATCTTTATTCATTGATCTTTTCATTTTCCGGAGGTTTTATGGCAGTGACACTACATACCATCGGAATGGTCTATAACTTTAAAGATGGGTTGTTACATGCTCTGGTCGGACCGGATCGAATTATTCATGCATCGCATCAATGCACACCGGAACCCATTCCTACAGAATATAACTATCCAATCATGAATTTCCGCGTTGGCAGACATTTACAAGATGGACGACATACCGCCGTACTTTTTTGCCGAGAATGCGGATTAAGAATAAAATTGGAATGGTCCTACAAAATGGACCTTAAAGAAATTGACACCCAACTGGACGCCGCCGCCATTCGTTCTTGGTCAGAATAAATTCTTTCATCCCCAGCGGCCCGGCCGCTGATTTTTTTACCCAACCAATGCCTCTCTCTCCCTTTTCAGAAGCATCATGTACGAAATAACGGTGTTTCGAGGCCATGATGCGACCGAGCGGGCAATCATTAAAATTTATTTGCGAATCAAATTCGGTCGAGGCATATGCGGTTTCGCGACAATGGGAGGATGAGTTTGCTTGGTTCTCCGACCGTAGTCGGAGAAAACTTATCCGACCCTTAATGAGCGAGCCGCCGGAGCGAGCGAATGTGCCGCGAAGCGCATATGCCGAGGAAACCGAATTTATGATTCTTACCGATAGCCGTGCCGAAAAAACAACATTACTGAGTGGGACTCACCATACTTCTGACCTCTATTTTCCCTATCATATCAAAATGCGTCCTATGCTTCCCGTCCACCTCCCCCTCCCCGCAGGGCACCGAGCAATAAAACGGAAACTCTCCTTCCTGGGTTACCACAAATTCCATTTTTATGGTGGAACGCGCCGGCATTCTTTGCGACTGCCCGAAAGCGTCAATCGCAATTCCATGGTCATAATCATCCTCATTTACCGCGGTTATCACAATCTTATCCCCGCGTTCGGCCTCAATCACTTCCGGTACAAAACGCCATTCGTCTTTTTTGGCGATGATTGTAACTTCACGAATTTTTCCGGTAGTCACCGGTTTGGCCTCATCAGACAGCAAAAACGTGCGGTAAAAAACCCCGAAACCGAGAATCAGAACTCCTATAATGATTAGGATGGCGTATTTATTCATCCCGTTTTTAGTTCCAACTTTTACACCGACTTCTTAAGATATTTTTTCACCAGAACGCTCAACACTACAATCGCTATCAATGACCAAATTAAATTAATCCACCAGGAAGAGACCAGCGGAGGCGCTTTTTCCTCCACTTTTATCCAAAATCCGGCAATTAACGCATCATCTAGCGGCAAATCAGTGCCTTTAGGACGGAACTGGGCAAATGCTTTATAAAGTCCCGCCTCCGGAAATACGGCGTGGAAATTTATGGTTTCATCCGCTACGCCTTCTTCATGCGTTTCTCCGGGCAATTCCTCATCTCCGTGGGCTAAAACTTCAGAAAAAATACGCGAACCCCGATGTTCTTCCAGGCCATTCATATTTTCAGCATGCATGTCGTCAGCAGGATGAGTGTGTATAAATTGTTTCCAGTCATCTTTTATAATAGTAAGGTGCATAGGAGCCGCAAGATAATCCTCCACTTCAACCTCATCTCCGTCAAAAGTATGAACATCAAAAGACAAATCATGCTCGTGCCCTTTAACAACCGGCTCATCCAAATTTAACGCAACCTGATACTGACCGACAATAACATTCCTTCCAAAAGAAATTTTCTTGTCCTCTTTTAGTCCTTCTCCGATAACTAAAATTTCCGGATGACCAAAAGAATGGTTCACCCCGTCTTTTTTAATTTCTGACCAAATTTTATAAAGTCCGGGTTTTTTAAATGTATAATCAATTATAAACAAACGCGGGGGCGGAGGAGACGACGCTTCAATTTCAGTTTTTTGAATAAACCTTTCCCTTTTTTCTGGACTAATTGGTGGGGATGGATAAGAAAATCCTGTCCCCGGCGTTATAATCTCTTCTTTGATGGAGACTTCATTTCCTGGCAGTACTTCAGCTCTAACGGGATGGATGTGAAAAAATTCATTCATATCACTCCGCACGCCGATTACATGCATATACTTCTCATGTTCAATCTCAAGGTCGGTCACCGGAATATTTCCCGGTTTTTCATTTACAAAGAAATCAAGTTTTTGTGCTTGGCCAACTCCAAAAGGAACGGGCGTGATGTTTAAATTAACCGTCGGGCCGGATTTAACTTCTCTTTCTTCGTGATACAGGGTTTCTCCATGTTCTTCTTTATGCGCTCCGCCCATGGCAGATTCTTCTCCGCCGCCATGCGGTTCAGCGGCCGCTCCTTTAAACTGAACATGAACCTGGGTGCCGAGTTTAAATGTCCAGGCCGTAGAATATCCGACAACCAGCGCGATAACAATGTATATCACGGAAAGCGAAAGAATAGTCCGTCGCGACGGCTTTTTGATAATAAAGGCGACAAGAAACGTCAGGGCAAGAAACCCGAGCCAAAACATATTTCCGTATTGAATGAAATTGGGAACGTCAATAAGTTGATGTTCGTGTTTTAAAATCACCTCTCCAAAACGCTCGCCGCCAATATTATTCACAAATTGCTCCCACGCCCCATGAATGCCGGATGCTATAAACCAATCATGACCGAAGATGCCAAAGGTTAAAAGATATGAACCGATAATAACCAGCATCCAGCCCATAGACCGCTCAATTCCCTCTTTATGCTTGGTAACGCCCGAAAGAGCGTTAATACCCAGCGTACCAAGAATAGCCAGAAAAATGAGCGGGACCGAACGCCCCAACCCGTGCACAAAACCCAGAAACCATCCGTTAAATAGATCTCCCACAGTTGCGATGTATCCGAGAAGCAAATAGAAGGCCGGATTCGGACAGCCAACACCCGCATTGCCCAGCAACAATCCAAGCAAAAAGGTCTTCATATAGTCCTTGCGGCGCTGGATAAAATCCGGGAATTTGCCCGAATATGAAGGTAACTTGAATTTTAGAAGCCCAATCTCCGAAAGCCCGAATAAGAAAGCGGCTGTGCCGCCGAGTAAGACCGCGTATACTTCGGCATCCGACTTCAAACCGAAAGTTCTGCCGACAGCCGCAATAAAAACACCGTAAATAGAAAGGGTGATCGTGAGCCCCAGGGTGCAGGGCAAAAAAATCATGGAAAGACCAGCCACAAACGAAAGCGTCAGCCCCACCGTCTGCTCGGGAGTGGTGGCCAGCCAAAAAAGACCAACCACGAAAACAATAAATAAGAAAAACCCGAACAGCCCGATCTTTAATCTTACTGACTTTTCGTGCTCGGCGGATTCAACGGACGGCTGCGGCGCAACGGAAATACTGGTATCTTGCTCCATACGATTAACTCCGCGGTCATCCTGAACGAAGTGAGGGATCTTAAAGATTCTTCGCTACGCTTAGAATGACGTTGAATGCCTGTTAACCAAATTACTTTTAGGAAGCGAAACGAGAACTAAAAGCGCGATGGCCGCGCCCAAAAGACCTATATCGCGGAAAGTTATAGAAAATTGCGGCGCAAAAATAAGAATAAAAGTGAACTCCAGGGCCGAAATAGCTGCGACAATCCTGACAAAATTATGGTCACAGAGCCAGATCAAAAGTACGAAAGCCATTGTCAATTCCGCCACGCCCTGTAGCCGAAGATAGTCCTCAAGCGGCACGAAAGAAATTACAATTTTTGAAAACCATCCGGGGACAGCCCAGATCCAGGCCGTAGGATTTAATATCAAATCATAGCCGGAATACAAATACATTATACCAAGGCCGAGACGCAAAGGCCACTCCGGCCGAATTTTCAAAAGAAAGTTCATAAAATTATTGGATTACATAACTCATAGCCAGCACATGGCAGGCAGGTTAATGCGCGGAAAAACGCGGATAATGATATTTCTTAATTGAAGGTAAAATCCGCTTAAGGATCAATCGCCACGCCGAATCCCAGTTGTTGTGGATCAAATATAAAAAGTGGTATTCGAACGCCTTGACGTGTGACTCTAGAAAGTGTATTTATGCCTAATTCGGTAACAATAAAATCTCCATTTGATGCGACCGTTATACCTCTGGGTTCTACTCCGGATGGAAACTCAAATATCTCGGTCTGCATTCCTTCCGGAGTAATCCGGGATAGCACTGAATCTACCATGACTATAAAATTGCCATTAGAATCGGTGGCAAGTCCGCATCTCGTCCCAATAGGTATGTTATTGCCATTGAAGATACGCGTCGCTACACCCCCAGCTGTTATTCGCAACAATTCACTTGTGGCAAGTACGATAAAATCACCGTTGCTGTCTATAACTACACCATCGCCAGAAATACGTTTACCAAAGTCAAAAATATCTGTTTGAATTCCGTCTGCTGTAACGCGAATCAATTTAGTCGGAATGCCAATTTTCGGAAAAATAAACACTATGAATCCCTCTTCCGAAGGAAGCGGAGGCGGCGGAACACAATTCAAAACATCACGGTGACAGACGGCGGCGAGGGCATTCAAGCGGCAGCCACGGAAACCGGGCCTACCATCATTACAAGCCGATCCCAACTTTTTATCTATTTCTTCCGTTGTGCTGGCGGTGATCGGATCTGCTGATTCGGTAAGAATTTGTTTGATTTGCACAGGAGTTAGTTCCAGCTTAATTGCTTTGATGAGACCGGCAACTCCCGTAACCATGGGGGCAGAGGCGGAGGTGCCGAGAAAATTAGTATCATAGTCATCAAAACCAAGAGGCGACGAAAACTTCTTTGGAGTATAAATACTGCTACCCGGAGCCGCAATCACAACAGCATCTCCAAAATTTGATCCTTCTGGTGGTGTGATGTCACGATCATCGGTCGAAGAAAGTCCATCAAGTGCGCCGACTGCAATCACATTTGAAAAAGTGCTTGAAAAATTAGAAGGCGTCTCGCTTTGTACATCTGTATCGGAATTGCCAGCGGGAATTATGAAAAGGGTATTTTGAAATTGGTTAAACACTAAACCCCATGATGCTACGGAAATTTGAAATATTGAATCGGATACCTCTCCTCCAATTTTCCCTTTTTGATCAAAACGCAAGGCCGATTGTTTAACTGCAGTAAATCCTATATTTACAACATTTGCTTCGGATAAAGCAGCCTTAATTGTATTTAACTGTATGTTAAAAAAAGTATTTATTACAGGTCTTCTTGCCTCAAGTATGTAATTTTCCGTCACTCCTGCAATAATCCCGTTTGTCTGCGGACTTCCTGCTGGAAGCGCGGTAAACGGCGATATATTGCTTGCGCCGATAATGCCAGCAACTTGCGTACCGTGGCCTTCGTTGTCTCCGTCGCGCTTGGCAAAAAAAGAGGACGAGCCAAAATCTACTGCACCGCGCAGAGTGCCGCCTATCACCTCACCAGCGAACTCCGGATGTTTTGCGTCAACACCCGTATCAACAATACCAATGGTAACGGGACTAAACGTAGGATTTTTGCTTTCTATTTCTTTCCACGCGTTGAACAAAGATATCTTTTCAAACGGTATTTTCACGATTGGCTCGCGTACATCAAGGTCATGGGGTGAGACGGCAAAAACCGCAATACCAAAAACAGCGGCAAGAAATACTGATATAACGATTAGTTTTATAATCCTCATAAGTTTAGCGGGGGGCGTTTAGCGAAAAAGGGATTACAATGGCGGAAATGATTCCCATGATGATGACTACAACAGTAAGTATCCACACCGTTAGTGACAAAACCTGTTTCAGTGGAGAATCATCCTTTTTTTTGATAAATATTGGGGTCACGACAAGAACTAGAGATAAAAGAGGAGGAACGGCATAAACAATTGCAAGTGGAATGCCAAGTTTAATCGCAAGAATAACTTCCAGCACTAATATGGGGGACGCAGCTAACCCCCACCACAATACAAGAAATAAAAGTATGTATTTGATGACCTTTATTGCGTTTCTCATACACTTTTTTATCGAGGTTTATCGAGGAGCCATAAGGGCATTTTCTGAAACCGACAGCACAAAAGAAAAGCTTGCTGATTCAATACTTCCTATTACGTCTTGCAGTTCTGTAGCCGTATTAGTATTCACTTCAATCTTATACAAACCAATGGATGAAACCGATCCGGTAACCGATCCGCCTACAAACTTAGCAACTTCAGCCGCTTCCGAGATATCACTTGCAGAAGTTAATAACAATATTATCTCGTTCGCCATAAACTCCACCCCATCAACAGCAATAAGTTTTGTGGGGTCACTCTCCTTCTCAAAAATTTCTTCCCTGCTCAAAATTGAATCTTTCCCAATTCTAATTTTCCTCGCCAGAACTTGTCCTCGCAGAGTTGATTCTTTTCCAATATGAACACTGGCCTTTAGTGCAAGGAGTTTGAAATTAAGGAACGAATTTTTGCCAAAGAGTGCGGGACGGCCTATTTTTCTTGCTTTGTGGTCTTTCTTCTCCTTGTCATCATGGAGAGAATTTATCTCATCGTCGTCGTCTTCTCTTCCAGTTTTGGGCCCCATGCCCAGATAATTGATTTTTAGGTCGTCCGGTTTGATGTTCAGACCGGGAAGAATAGATATTTTATCGTGTCCTCGGAGCTTAAATTGGATATTTAAGATAGCGGGGGCATTAAAAATTAGGGTGGAGTTATCTTTCAATTCAAGTTTGCGGAGATTATAAATGCCGCCCTCAAGGATAAGACGGGAGTTCTTCTCAAGAGTTATATTGCGATAACTTCCTGCGGCAAGAGTATTGTCCTGGCCTTCAAATTTAAAATCTTGGGTTCCGACCTGAAAGTCAGGAATTTCCGGCAGATTGGCTATTGGCAATTGTACCGGCTTAGTTTGCGTTCCGAGGATTTGAGCATCTTTATGCAGTTTGAGTTTATTGAACGAGGCATTGCCATTGATGATGGTGTTTTTGTCTATAGAGATTTCTTTGGCAAAAAGATTGCCGTTTATGATGCTGTCTTTTTCAATATTCAGGTTTTTGTTGGAACCGAGATCCCCGCTGGATACCTGAACTCCTTGTTCGAGTTTAATTTCTTCTTGGGCAAAGAGGACAAAATTGTCCGTATTATCAAAAATCGGCTGGCTGTTAAAACTGAACATAGCCGCCGCCAAACCGCTGACCGCGAACATAGAGATAATGTGATGTTTTTTAACTTTCCCCCTTATACGTTCCATGTTTACGAAAGTTCCTTTAATTTCACAATAAACTTCTCTTTATCAAATCCTCCGCTAGCCCAAAGCTCGCCGTTTATTACGATGCCCGGCGATGCTAAAATCATGTATTTTTGCGCCATCTCCTGTCCCTTATCCTCGGTTATATCGAATTTCTGGAAAGAGACATTAGGCCAATCCTTTTCAATGGAATGCCAAAACTCCTCAAACACCCGGCAAATATGGCATCCCGGCGAAGCCAATACCTCAAGGGTAATCATGATGTTTTCATTTTATCACGACCAAAAGATATATTCTCTTAACCTTTTCCACACTATCCGCACGCCAACCCTCTTTTACCTTTTAGCAAACTGTGGTATAATGGATATAGAAGGAGGAAATACCGCAAAGATACCGCACTTTTCACAACTTAGACGCACAATAATGATGATTCCTGAAAGTTATGTCAAGCCCTTTGACACCCCCTTCTTTTACGTATCTGCGCAAAAGAAGGGGGTTTTTAGTAAAAAAGGTGTGGGAAACATCTTGATAACTTAGGGGTTAAGATGTGCGGAACAAGAACCTCGCTAAGTCATAATAAGATTTATTTG
>LCKU01000024.1:0-7753 GCA_001001625.1 Parcubacteria group bacterium GW2011_GWA2_45_30
TTGAACGGGAGTGAGCCGTGTAGATTTGTGAATTGTCATGTTGTTTGTACTTTACCCCGAAAGGTTAAAAGTGTTAACAACGCGACGGATTCCTACAAACAAGTATAATACAAAAGGGTATAAAAAATCAAATGAGCAGCTTTTTAACCATGGCACTAACTCGATTGCCACCCGCCTGTCCGCCGATCTTCTTAATCACCATGCCCATTACTTTTCCAAAGTCCTTCGCCGTAACCTCACCCATTGACATGATAACTTCTTTCACAATTTTTTCTATTTCTTCATCCGACAATTCCTGCGGAAGATAGCTCTCCAAAATTTTTGATTCCGCCTGCTCTTTCTCCGCCATATCCATTCTCCCGCCCTTAGTAAAACCATCAACCGCATCCCGCCGCTTTTTAACTTCGGAGCGGATAACCGCAAGAATTTCCTCATCCGAAAGCTCCGGCTCGCCGCTTTTTGTCTTTTTCTCAATTTCGCGGTTATGAATCGCGGAAGACAACATCCGCAGAACCGAAAGCCGCAATTCGTCCTTCGCGCGCATTGCGTCTTTGATATCATTTTGAATTTTATCCAGCATACTTTTTAATCTTTATGTCTTCGTATGTTCAAAATGAAATAAGTGTCTCCCCTGATTTGAAAGTAAAAACGATAATGCCCGTCTACACGGGCCTGCCAAATATCTTTTTCCTCATCAAACTTTTTAGCGCGAAGCGAGGGATGCCTTAAGTTATTGGCCAAGAATCCGATCTGTTTATAAAAACTGTCTTTTACTTCTTGGGACAATTTCTTAAATTTATCTTCAAATGGCTCGACGAATTGGGTCCTCATAGTTTTTTAAGATGTAATATGGCTTCACGGACGTTTCGGAAAGATTTACTCACCCGTCCCTCGGCGATTGCTTTAAGTCCTTCATTTACTAACTCCTCATCTTTGGGATCAAAAGTTACCACCTCGCGCCTTTTCAAACCGCGTAGAGGAATCTTAATTATTAAGTAGTTTTTTGTACGATCAATTGTCGCTGTAGTCATGTTTTTAGCATAACAAATTGGCGCAAAAGGTCAACCAGTAATCATTCCGAGGCCCTCTCCTCGGATTTTTTTTATTTTCGGACCTGACAAACAAAAAAGCCGGAAGGGACTTTCCGGCAGATGAACTGGATGTTACGACGCGTTTTTCTTGACTTTGGTGGCGGGGCTGACAATACGAAACATGGCTGATACGCCACTTAGCACAATGTCTACTATGGTGTTCAAAACCAGACAAACAACAACCAGTATGATCGCATACACGACTACCAGTATGCTCAACGCGAATATGGCTGCCGAAACAAATAAATTAAGCAAAACCTTTAACAGCCAAAAAAAACTGAACACGACTACGCATACGGCCTCTGGATTATCATTATGAAACACTTCAGTTACAGCGGCAAGATTTACGTATCTTCCTCTACAAATTGACGTGAAAAAAGAGCCGGTCACAGTGTTGTTCATCCAACCCTCGCGTAAAATAGTTGAAATGGGATATAGAACGAACCGAAGCCAGTAAGGATATTTGTCGGTCTCCTTCGCGACCCAGTAATTCAGCAACCCAAACCAGGCGCCGAAAAACAAATAGAAAACCGCCACGGGATAAAACCACCATTGCGCAACCAGCCAAATCATCACACCAGTTATGTCCATTGTCATATTCCTTTATCACAAGACCTGATAGCATTATATCAAATCCGTTTTGTTTTGTCAAGCACAAAGGAAGACCCCGATGCCAAGCATTGGGGTTTGCCGCGAGAGGCAGTTAAGGGTGGAATTCCGCGTCGTCCTCGCTCTCAAATTCAGAACATGCGATCCATAAAAATTAAACCCTTGCCAACCTTCTCTCTCGAAAAATCGGAACAATATACACAATGATTGCAACAAGAAGTCCTGGAATGAATGCGAGGTTTACATTGATTGGCAAAATAATTAAAGTGACTAAAAAACCTAGCAAGATACTCCAATATGCTGATTTTTCATTTTTCACTTTCCAAACCAAACCACCCAATAACGCTGGTGCAAAAATCAGCAGAACCTGAACAGACACAATAGCCAAAGTTACAATATCCTGTACAAAATATGCGAGTGCAAGCCCAACAAGCCCAAAAAGTGAGGCGGAAATTCTTCCAACTTTAAGAATCTCTTTTTCTGAAACGTTTGGGTGTTTAGCGAGAAAAAAATCTTTTGTAATAGTTGCGGAGCCAACCATGATTCCAGTATCAACAGTGGACATGATAATTGCCAAAACACTAGCTAATCCCAAACCAAGCAAACCGGATGGAAGAATTTCCGCCATCAATGCAAACATCGCTCCATCAGAATCAGCCTGAGGCACGATGTGGTAAGCAAGCAACCCAATGAAGATAGAAGCTCCAATCACTCCGACTTTAAGTACGCCGGAGAAATAAAAAGCGATCTTTGCGGTTCTCTCATCAACAGCCGCGAATATACGTTGCCACGCGTCCACTGATGTCAAAATTAGTGGAAATCCAAACAAAACTCCCGCCCAGAAAAATATAGGACCACTGTAATTGTATAAACTTAAAAAACCATCGGGAAGAATAAAAAGTTCTTGAATACCCACCAACGAAAATCCCTTGATGAAAAGGAAAATGAAAACAGGAAACATTACAAAAAATTGAAGTGCGTCTGTATAAAAATCTCCTCTCACACCTGCGGCAACTGTGTATATAACTGTTACTAACGCAACAATCAAAAGAGCGGGTGTGAAAGATAAATTCGTCGTAACATTTATCAGTTGAGCGAAAGCGACAAATTGAATTCCTGTCGCGAAAAAATAAGCAATTAAAACAACTAGCCGACCTATTTTTCGTGTTCTGTCCGAATATTGATGAAAGAGATAATCTCCAAAAGTGTATGCCCTTTGCTCATCGCCAAATTTTTTAATCCTTGGAGCAAGATAGCCCATTAACGTCCAACCCAAACCCGAAGCAATCATAAAAAGGACGCCGAATGAAATCCCCGTTTGAAAACTGGCACTGGCTACACCCAGTACTGTTCCAGCTCCAACGCTTGTGGATAAAGCCGTGAAAATTAGAAATAGTGGCTTTGTCTTTCTGTTATTAACAAAATATCCCTCCGCTCCTTCCTTTCTGCTCAAATAAAGACCGAGGCTAAGACAAGCCAAAATATAAATAACTAAAATCGAAATATCTAACGATGAAACATTCATGCGATCATTATGACATTTCTATGTAAAAATTTCCATTAGCTCGCATGTTCTGAATTTGAGAGCGAGGACGACGCGGAATTCCCCCCTTAACTGCCTTCGCGGCAAGCACAAAAATGTGCAAACAAAAAACGCCGTAAGGCGTATACAATAAGAACAATTCATCACTCTTTCATTACGAAAATTTCTTAAACGAGGTGCTGTACGGCTCCGCGCAATTGTGGAGGCACGAATAACAAATGGTGAGAAAAGAGAATAGGGGAAACCGGCTCTGCCGGAGGATTCCCGTTCTCTTTTCGGCTCCATTTGTCCGTGCCGTAACTCTTGCGCGGAACGTGCAGTACCGAGTTCTACTTTTCCTCTTTCGTCAATTTTCCCAACTTCTCCAGCCACTCTCTCTCTTTACCGGCCGCAATCCTTCGCAACGCCCTTTCCTTCATCACGCGCTTCGTGGGCTTGGCTTCGTAGAACTGATTTCCCCGCGCGCGAATCAAAACGCCGGAGCGCTGCATGGAACGAGAAAACCTACGCAAAAACGCGCCTTGGGTCTCGCCTTCTTTTTTACGAATCTCCACCATGATTTTACGAAATACGAATTTTTACGAATTTACGAATTCGTACATTCGTACTGATCCGTATTTCGTAAAACTAAACATCAACGTTTCTCTCCTCCTTGCTTCCCCATCCGCCAAGCAGATGCAGATGCAGATGGTCAATTACCTGTCCTCCTTCCCGGCCCACATTAAACACTAATTTATATCCGGTCAAGCCCTGATCCGCGGCTACACGCTTTGCGACATAGATTATTTTGGCGACAACATCTCCGTGATTCGTTGCCAAATGAGCTATTGACTGAATATGCAATTTAGGAACCACAAGTAAATGCACCGGGGCCTTGGGGTTTATATCTTTAAAAACGCGGACATCCCCGTCTTCATAGAATGTTTCGGACGGAATTTCACCAGATGCTATTTTACAAAAAAGACATGACATAGTTGTCTCCTACGAAATTACGAACAAACACGAAAGTACGAAAAATATCCACGCTCGCAATTTATTTTTTTTAACCACTCTTTCGTATTTTCGTACAATTTCGTACTTTCATAGGAAATGCTTTATTTCTTAAGTTTCGCTTTCAAAAAGTCAATCAATTTCTCCTGCGAAATTGTTTCCTGAATTCCGGATCCCACTTCGCGCACGATAATCGTATCATCCAGCGCTTCTTTCTGTCCCATGATAAGCGCAAATTTTGCTTCCGCTTTTTCAGCAAGTTTTAACTGCGATTTTATGGAATCGCGGCTCAGCGATTCTTTCACCTCAATTTCTCCGTTGCGCAATGTCTCCATCAACGCCAAACTTTTACGCTTGGCCAAATCTCCTAAATGAGTCAAATATATGATTGGTTTTTGAGCGCCAACCAGCCGCCGGCGCGATAAAAATGCAATCAGTCGATCAACATACAATTCAAATCCCACAGCTTCAACACGCTTGCCGAAGATAAGTTCGGCCGCCCTGGTGCACCCGCCGCCCTCGCCAATTATGATCGCGGTTTCATGATCCGCGCCAGACAAAATACCGCTTTCACTCGCGACATCGCCTTTTACTCCGTTATCATCTACCACTGCCGCAGGTATCGGCTTCTCTTTGGCCTTGCCGGAAAACTCAAAAATTAGAGTGTTAAACCATAAGCCATCGCGGAAAAACCGCGGATCCAAATAATACGGAATTTTCAGCTCATCCAAAAATTCCAAAAATCCGCGCAGTTGTTTTTTACACTGGTCGCACAAAAAATCAAGAACTTGGGGGGTGTGTTTGGCAAAAATTTTACATTTCTCATCCGCGCAAGACAAGGCCCGCACCGGACGCGATTTGGCTGCCTTACGGCAACTACGGCAAAGTCGCGCGGCACGTGAACGAAAATATGCGGCTAATGCCGACCGGAACGAAGGATAACAAGACACGCAACCAATCGCATTTACCCGCAATTCCAGGTCTCCCACATCCACGCCGATGCCATCTAAAATCTTCCAGATAATTTGCACTATTTCGGCGGCTGCCACCGGTCCCTCTTCCCCCGCCATTAGCAAACCGCATTCATACCGGCCATGCAGTGTCGCATCGCGCCGGGATTCGGCAAAAAAAACTTCTCCCTCAAAAGCAAGCTTCACCGGTTGGGGCCTATCACTCATCTTATGGGAAATATATGCGCGTAACGCGGACAAAATGCCCGATACCCGGAGCATATAGTCGTTGTCCAGCCCGCAACGGCACTGCACCGGGATCCGCTCATCCAAAAAACCGGCTTTAATCAGGGGTAAAAATTGGCGGTACCGTTCAAACGGCGGAGTAAAAATCGGTTCAAATCCGTAGTATTCTGCCAAAGAACCGAATTTTTTTTGCAGCTTTGCATAAATTTCCTCGCGCGCCGGCAAACGGTCCAGCGAGGCAATTATATCTTTTTCTTGAGATTTTTGTTTAGACATAAATCGCGAACAGCGCAAACAGTAGCGAACAGCGCTAACAGTTTTTCTGTTCGTGCTGTTCGTATATAAACTGTTCGTGCTGTTAATGCCTAATAAGAAACTGAATAGTCCGGCATAAATCCGAATCTCTTGGGCGGAAGTACCCGGAAAAACGCGCGGCCCACGATCAGCTTCCGAGGGAGAATGCCCCATACTCGCGAGTCGGAACTGGCATCCCGGTTATCTCCCAACACAAAATATTCATCCTCGCCCAGCGTTGTACGCATGTCCGGCCGGGTGGGCCGATCCGGCGGCATAAGATAAGATTCTTGTAGCGTGAAACCCTGTTCATATTCTTTATTAATAATCCGCACCGCGCCGCCCGTAAGTTGCACTATGTCTCCGGGCAACCCGATAATACGTTTAATAAAATATTGTCTCGGATCTCTGGGATAATGGAAAATAATGGTCTCCCCGCGCTCGGGCTCGCGAAAATAATAAGACGCCTCGTCCACGATCAGATATTGCCGGTCTTCAAAATTCGGCTCCATGGACGCGCCACGCACAATAAAGGGCTGAACAATAAAATAACGTATGGGAAGAACTATCAAAATCGAGGTTATAACAACTTTAGTGATATCCCATATTTCAACCCTCCAACCATGTTTGACATTTTCCTCGGGTAATATTCCCTCCGGGTTGCCTTCAATCATAACTTGGATTATACTTGAAAAAGAATCAAGAAGCAAGAAACTACTCAACACTATGCATTTTGCTCAAGTGCTGCGGCGCAGACAAAATTTTATTCGGCATCATATGTTTCTCGGCAAGTCCTCGGCCGCTCCGGCGGCGGCCTGCGGGGTCGGGCAAACACTTCCGCTTCGCGGAAGACCAAGCTGTTTGCCCTCCCATTGCCTCGAACCGCATGATACCTCGCTTGGAGAACGATCGCGCCTAAATGAATTTCGCAAGAATGCATAGTGCCTCGCTTAATATATGATTCTTATTGTAGGCCTCGGAAATCCCGGAGATAAATTCCTCGGAACCCGACACAATATCGGACGCGAAACCGCACAATCAGCCGGGAAAAAAATCTATTTTCCGGAATTTAAGTTTGAAAAAAAATGGAACACCCAAATTTCTGAAAGGAAATTTGAAAAAACAAAAACGATACTACTTCTACCCGATACTTTTATGAATAAATCCGGGAACGCCGTGGGTCCGATCGCTAAATTTTATAAAATAAAATCCCAGGATATTATAATACTCCATGACGACGCCGACATTATGCTGGGCCGCGCCAAACTTTCTTTCGGCAAGCACTCGGCCGGGCACAAAGGCGTGGAGTCGGTAAAACGGGCACTGGGCACTCTTGATTTTTGGCGGCTCCGCATCGGCATTCAAAAAAAGAAACGGGTGGAGGCGAAAAAATTAGTGCTCCAAAAACTAAAGCCGGATGAACAAAAACAAATAAAAAAACTAGAGAAAAAAATTATGGAAGGGCTTGAAATGTTTGCCGCCGGAGAACAAGAAAAAGCAGTGGGAATAATTAACAAAAATATCTGACGATTGACATTTGACAATTGACTTTGATTTAACGCCGAATGTTAAATGTCAGATGTCAGATGTAATAAGCGAACTGTTAATAGTAAGCATATCCCCCCAAAATCTGGAACGGGGCACTTTATGGTTTACAGAAAATCGCGATTCGATCAAACGCGCGTTTGGCATCCATCCGTGGTGGCGCGACAATACGCTGTTTCTTGAAAAAGATCTGGCTATACGCCCAGCTGAAATTTTACGGCGCCTGACAGATTTCGGGTACGAACGGAGTCATACCGTATCCGGCCAAGGACTTTTTGCCGTACGCGGAGGAATTATTGAAGTTTGGCCGATTAATACCGAAAAACCGTATCTCATTGAATTTGCCGGAAACATCATAGAAACCATTAAAGAGCGGGAAGAAAAGCCCGCCGAAGTCCGACTTCCTTTCTATCGAAGTCGGACTTCAATAGAAAAGTTGTCCCCGGGAAGTTATGTGGTGCATGTGGACCACGGCATCGGTATTT
>LCKU01000024.1:7831-8979 GCA_001001625.1 Parcubacteria group bacterium GW2011_GWA2_45_30
GGCGGAACTATCTGGCAAAAAACGACCCGCCGGATACGCGAAGACGCGCAAAAAATGGCGCAAGAATTAATGGAACTGTATAAAAAACGAGCTGAGGCAAAACGTTCTCCCTACATGGGTGATGCAACTATGGAAAAAGAATTACGCCACACTTTTGCCTTTACGGAAACGCCGGATCAGTTGCGAGCCGAAAAAGAAATTATGCATGATTTATCTGACCAACATCCCATGGATCGGATTTTATGCGGAGATGTGGGATTTGGGAAAACCGAGGTGGCGCTGCGCGCCGCGCTGCGCGTCATAACTTCGGGCCAACAAGTTGTCCTGCTGGCGCCCACTACCGTTCTGGCCGCCCAACATGAAAAGACATTTAACGACAGAATTAGTGACCGGTTACCCATAACCGCCACAATGCTCTCACGCCTAACCTCGCCTCGCGAACGAAAACACATTTTGGCAGGACTTAAAAATGGCTCAATTGATTGCGCGATCGGCACCCACCGCCTGTTATCATCCGATATCCATTTCAAAAACCTCGGCCTTGTTATTATTGACGAGGAGCAGCGCTTCGGAGTCAAGCAAAAAGAGTATTTTAAAAATTTGCGCGCGGAGGTGGACATACTCTCGCTTTCAGCCACGCCGATTCCGCGAACCCTGTCTCTGGCTCTGACCAAACTTCGGGCGATTTCCCGACTGGATACTCCGCCGCCCGATCGTCTGCCTATAGATACTTTTATCCTGCCTTATTCGGAGAAAACGATTGCCCGAGCCATAGCGCATGAAATTAGGCGCGGCGGACAAATATATTTTTTGCATAATAGGATTGAGACCATGGATGCAATAAAAGAAAAAATAAAGAATTGTCTTTCTGATCGTCATCCTAAACTCCATGAAGGATCTCGAAAAGATTCTTCGCCTGCGGCTCAGAATGACACGTTAATAGGCATTATTCATGGCCGCATGAAAGAAAAAGAAATCATTCAGATTATGAACCAATTCCGCGAGAAAAAAATAAATATACTTATCGCCACCACCATTATAGAAAACGGGTTGGATATTTCATCAGCCAATACCCTGATTGTGGACGATGCCACGCGCCTCGGACTGGCCCAAGCCCATCAACTGCGCGGCAGAATAGGCCGGAGTGC
>LCKU01000025.1 GCA_001001625.1 Parcubacteria group bacterium GW2011_GWA2_45_30
CAACGAGTTGAAAAAAACAGATCATAGTGCTACGATAACCGCGGATTCATTGAAAAACATAGGAATTTGTGGATATGCATTCCCCGCCTTTTACTTATTAGGTAATGGGAACCGGGGTTGGAAAAGCCATTGCCCATCTTTTAGTCTCATTCCCGGATACCGCCCGTGTTTATATAACCGATTTAAATCGTGAAACCGCACGCGCAACAGCCCGTACTATCAACATTTCCATGCGGCACAGCGAAAAAAAATGCGTTGGCACTGATTTCAATGCTGAAAAAGATTCCTTACACGATTTTCTCCGCCTTTTCCCGGAAATTTCTGTGATAATTTCGGCACTTCCGGCCAAATACAGTTCCGCGCTCGCCGCATCCGCCATTGAATGCGGAAGACATTTCCTTGATATTGGCGGAATTGTCGCCGTCACTAAAAACCTCATGCTGCTTGACCGCGAAGCCCGGGCCAAGAGAGTTTCCGTAATTTCCGGCAACGGACTGATGCCGGGTACGGGAATGATTTGGGCAAAATTGTTTATCTATATCTTTGATTTGGTAAAAAACATTTGGATCACAGTAGGCGGAGTACCCCAAAATCCCAAACCACCGCTTTTTTATGGACTTCCTTTTGCCATGGAAAGCCTGCAACATCTTTGTTGCGACCAGGCCCCCATACTGGAGCGAGGCGCAATACGGATGGCTAATCCGTTTTCCTATGCCGGTTTGATTAAAGTCCCGGAACTAAAGAATTTTTTTAACAACGGCGAGGTGGAGGCGTTTATTACGGCCGGAACATCCATTGCCCCGTGGACAATGCAAACATTCGGCGTGCAAAATTTCTGGAAACGCACCATCTGCTGGCCGGGATTCATGAAAGGCGTAGAAAATATTTCGCCGGAAAATTTTGAAAATGAAATCAAACCCCTGCTAATGCCCGCGACAAGTGCTGATAATCCGGACCTTGTCTGGATGAAAGTGGAGGCCCAAATTGCTAAAGAAGGTAGGTTAGCGGCACGCGCCTCTCTCACGCTTTTTGACCTTTTTGACGAGAAAACCGGACTATCAGCCCTGGAACGCACAACCGGATTTTCGGTAGCCATTATGGCGCGTCTTGCGGCTTTGAGTGAAACCAAATTGGGCGCCGCCGCTCCCGACTGCGCGCTTGGTTTAAAAGGTATGGGCGACTACATGGAAGAATTGCAAAAACATTTTTCAATCGCCTGGAAATATCAAAGTTTTACATAAAAAATAAGACCACAGAAGTGGTCTTTTAAATTGGTGGATTGGAAGAGAATCAACAGCCCGGAGGCAGAGGACGCACATCCGATTGTAGCGCTCTTAAGCACCGCTGCATTTGCTCAAGCTCTTTTTGCTGAAGTTCGATTTGACGTTCCAAATCTTTCTGCGTATTCTCGCGTCCTTGCAACTGATCACCCACAAGTGCTCCGGCCCCAAGACCAAGCGCTCCGCCTATAGCCGCTCCGGCTCCGGGATGCCCCTTGCCAATTTGGTTGCCAATTATGGCGCCAACAGCCGCGCCTCCAAAAGCGCCGATTCCGGCCCCTTTCTCACGAGTAGTCAATGGCCCTCCGGCGCATCCGACTAGAAAAATAGCGGCAACGAACGCAATCACAACCGTAAAACCGCTGTATATTTTCATCTCTCTTCCTCCTTTGAAATCCGAAGTTTAGGAACTGTTTTTTAGGATACAACACAACGGAATCGTTCGCAACACTCTTTATCCACACAATCATTTCGAAACAATTTTATAGAGTTTCTTATGACCCAAATTTTTTAAGAATTATGGCTCCGGCTTTGCGCGTGATATTTTGTATGAATCCTGTTACATTTCCGCCGGATACTCCGCCCTGAATAAATGATTGCGAGTCATTGCCAATGTCATGTGGCAAAACCATAGATTTTTTAAAATGTAACGGGATGAACTTTTCCATAAATAAGAAGTGGTGACAATTTTTGAAAACGCAGCGGACGGGATTTGAACCGGTGATCTCCTCCGTGACCCCGAAACTTAGCGCGGGCGATGGGATTTGAACCCACGATCTCCTCCGTGACAGGGAGGCGTGTTAGACCAGGCTACACCACACCCGCGCTAAGTCACAGGGCAAGCAGGGAGACGCTTTAATATAACATTATCCGCCGAAAAAATAAAGGATGATATCTATCAAGATAAGTATGATAATCACGATCTCCAGGAAATTTTCGCGCCTACCCTGTATGACGGTCAGGGCAAATTCCGAATTCTCGCGGGCAAACCCGATTTTGTACTCGATATTCCGGAAACGCGAACGAAGCTCGAATAAATCCGCCAGTTGCGAAAAAAGTGCCTTTCTATTGCTCCTTGTGTTCCTTAGTTTCCCTGTTTTCTCTGAAAATTATTTCAGATGCCTGGTCTATTGCCGCATGATAGGCCCTGATAGCATGCGCCGCGTCTTTACTGGAAGATACAGTCTTTTCCTGCTCTTCCAAAAATAATCCTTCATAAAGAATTTTGCCTTTTCTTTTCGGATCGAAAATCCGGATTCCGATCTGCTTTCCGGTCTCATCGGTTATGGGCGCCTCTTTCAATTCTCCATCTGCCGCGCGTTTTCTAAGTTCCCGAATTTTCCATTCATCTTCGGATGTCATGCCGTCAAAAATTTCTCCGGCTCCTTCAATTTTTTCTTTGGATTTTGATTTATCAGATGACTTAAAAGATTCTTTTCTCATTTATATTTTTCTCTTTTAAATGCTAAAAATATTCGACCTGCCGCAAGCGTTTTTGGGCTTCGGCTAAAGTTTTCCTTTGGCTCTGGATGGAGTCGAACCATCTTCTGAACGTTATGAGTGTTCCGTTCTAACCGTTGAACTACAGAGCCTAAAAAATGGGGTGAAGGTACGGAGGCGAAAATCTTTTTACAGCATACCAAAAAAGCGTCATTAATACAATAAGAAAAATCGTCCGCTAACCGGACAATTTTTTCACACATAAAAACAAACAATAAATTATTCCCCGGCGAGCGCCATCACATACCAGACAATGCCGGTTACAATCACTCCAGCGATAAATCCGCTCAAGGCCGAAGCAATCGTACTGCCCAATTTGAAACCGTATTCGCGCGGTTCCTCGGATATAAAATCACGTGATATTGAATTCATAGTGATTAAAAAAAGAATTAAACTGTAAAAATCTAAACACGACCCGTTACTTAACAGTATAACTTAAAACTGCCGCCAACCAAAATCGCTTTATCCACACCCGATAGCAGAAATTCGGATTTTTAATCAAGCCAAGACGTATCTCCTCCCAGCGGTTCATTTCCGATATACGGAACTCCGCCGTAACGTTTAATGTCTTTAACTTCTCCTGTTCCTTCGTGTTTGACCCTTATCGCCATTTTACTGGATGGATCACGCTCTATAACCCAATCACCTATTTTATCGGCTTTTTTGCTGTATTTATTAATAATTATTTTTTCAGTTACTCCTCCGCCCCTATTTATTGACATGCGTCCTAATAACTTGTCATTCTCGCTCCGGGTAATACGTGCACCGTATTTACCTATGAATGATTCTTTGGGCGGCTCCGGAGGAGGTGGAGGTGCATCTGGTCTTTCTGGTACTGGATCCATATTTTTTTAAATTTTAGCTAAAAGTTGTTTCCGACCTTTGATTTAATTATACCAAAACTCTGTGGTAAAATAAAGGAATGAATCCCGTTAGAAGTTTAGGTCAGGACTTTTTACGGGGTTAAATCATAACTAATTTTTCCGTGTCAAAACACGATTTTAACACGTAATACACTTCTAACGGGATGAACTTCACAACATTCAATTTAATCGAAGGCGTATTCTGGATCGCACTCGGCACGATTTGTGCGACCATTCTCTTTACGGCCGAAACAAGATATAAAAAACTCGCTTCTGCGTCCGCCGCCGTATTCATCCTTTTCGGCCTATCCGATTTTGTGGAAATTGCAGTCCAAGATTCATTTCTGGATTCACTCTCCTGGCTTTTATTATGGAAAATCGCCGGGGTCGTCGGAATCATTGCCGTCATTATCGGATATATTAAATTGAGAATCACACATTGACTCAATTCAAACCAAAGCATAATATACCATAAGAACTCTTTACAATCTGGCGGGTGTAAAATATGCCGTGGCCGGAAGAATCACATTTACGCTGGATCGAAACTATAGAAGACACCGGGGAACTCCGCGAGGTGTTGCAGGAGATAAAGAAGGCGAAACCATTGGAAATACATCTATTCCTTGCTAAGATTTTGAAACGGGCGCAACATTGGGGAAATCCATTCCACGGCGACACATCTAATCTCAATACCGACTTGGCAAATGTTTTGCCGGAACTTACCGATATCCGCGACCCGGACCATGACCGAGATAACATATATCACTTTATGCTCGGCGGACTTCATTGTTTTCTTATTGAAGTACTGACTTTTATTTCAAAAATTCCGCCGGAATCCGAATCCGTTCCCTTGCTTAAGAATTATTTCGATTATTTCTTTAACAAGCGCCGCGGCTGCACGTCCTGCGCCAAAAGAGTGCTTGCGCTCCTGCCTCCAACCGAACAAATTCAATTTCTTTGTGATCGCGCGCTAAAACGAAAAGAGGCGTATACGCAGGATGATCCCCATTCCCCGGCCTGCATGGAACTGTCGCTATGGCTACTGATGATTACGCCGATTGACAATGCCGAGCGTTTGGAAATCGCCAAAATAATTCTTAAACGTATGCCGAATGAATTGAAGTGTCTAATCCAATATTCACACCAACGTTCCGTCCGAGATTATCTAACACGATTTCTTTCAGAATGAGCGGGTACAACCGCTCTTTTTTAAAAAAACGCAATGTACATAAGGTCGGTAGCAAAACAGATAATTTAAGTCCGTTGAGGCCATCGCCGGATTCCCCAGCGAAGCCGCGTCTGACGCGGCGCAACGCAAAAGAGCTTCCTATGGGAAGCTCTTTTGCTCTTATACAACAACTTTATAATTAAACGATGGTGAGCTGGCGGTTCAGTTCGCGTTCAAGCATAGCCGCGAAGTCGCGGATAACCGCTTGCTGGTCAGCCGGTAAAAATGCCCCGAGCTCCCCGCGAAAATCAACACTTTTTACATCCACAATAATTTTGTCTTTAATCTCGGCAAGCTGTTTTTTCTGGTCTGGGGAAAGCATACCCCTTCGCATCATAAAATACAAGTCGTAGAAATCACGCGGTTTTTTACGCTGAACCAAAGCGCCAAATATCTTTTCCTCAACCAACACGTCTTGCGGTAAATGAATAACTGTATATGTGGGTACAAAATCGTTTGCCACGCTATCCACCTCGCCCCGTATGTCCCGGCCATTTCTCGCCGAAACATTGATTTCAACCCCAACTGGCTGGTATTCAAACATTTTGAATGTCGCCACGCCGAAATACCCGCCGGTGGTCGCGTCAGATTTTGCGCCAATCTCTACCTTAACTCCACTTCGTTCAATTTCGGTAAGGACTTTCACAAATAAACCCTCAACAAACGATTTGATCTGCGGCGGTGCTACTTTGAATAATGAAAAATCCAAGTCCTCGGAGAATCGAGGACTGCCGTAAACGACGCGAAGCGCCGTGCCCCCTTTAAAAAGCATCTGTTCCGCTTCTGGTAATTTATAAAACTCCTGCAAAAACAGATGCTGAAAGTATTCACGGACAATATTGGGAAATACGCCGGCCTGATATTGTTGCGCCAATTTTTCAAGTGTCTCAACTGTGATCATTTAAGCGTGGTTTTAATTATACTCGTCAGTTTCTCGTTATTGAATAACTTTGCGTAGCGTAATGCTTTTTCTGCGTTTAACTTTTCCTTATGAAACCGAGAAATCGGTTTCTGCTTGTTGAGTATTCTGAAATAGTTTACGTCCACAAACGCTTTTTCCGGGTCGGCAATGTAAAAACCAACCCCTTTTTGTTTTTGAATCTCATGACCGGTATACGCCGCCTTTTTTATCTTCCGATAAGAGAAAACTTTCCCCAAGGGCTTAACTTCAAACCTGCGGGTTGATTTCGTAGTAACCGAAGTGATTTCATAGACCGTCTCCGGGATAACTCCGTGAAAGGAGAGCGCAGATTCAAGAGAAACATACGACGGTTTATATAATCTGTTGGCGATATACGCATCCGGCGGCAGATTATCGGGAAAGGCGTAAAGACCTCGCTTGACCTGCATAATAAAACCGCGTTTTTTATACCTATGAAGCAAGCCAGCCGTTGCCGTTATAGACACGCCAAAAAGAGCACGAATGTCTTTTGAGCTAAATAGGTAGAGCTTTTTTTCCTTTATTTTAGCGGCAAAAATGGTCTGGTTCACTAACTTGACCATATTGTCAATTTACCAGAACGGCGTTTATAAGTCAAAAAGGTGTTTTATCCCCACCCTGTTACTCACTATTATTTATGTCCTCGGCAGGATTTGAACCTGCAACCGAGCGGGTAGAGGCCGCTTGCTCCATCCATTGAGCTACGAGGACAGACAAATAAAAAAACCGCCGAAACAAGCCGCAAAAAAACACGGCATCCATGAGACGACCATCTATACATACCGACATTGACGGCTTGACGGGGTAGCGACAACAGACCACTATAAAAGTAAGGTAGAATCTCTTTCAAAAAATGCGCTATTTACAAGCAAAAAGGACGCGGGTATAATTATTTTGCGGGGTAGAGGAGAAGTACCTCGCGAGGCTCATAACCTTGAGACGCCGGTGCAATTCCGGCCCCCGCGACTCGCATATGCCAAAAGCCGCTTCATTTTTGAAGCGGCTTTTGGGGTTAAAAAAATCCGCCACAAGCGCAAATGCTATAACGGAATTCTTGTATTTTGTAATTTTTTTAATTCGCAATCGCTTCATTACAACCTTCCTTTCATTTACCAATACTCGGGATGCCGGAAACAAAAGCAAATAACCAAAGAAACCAGGCAGACACGGAATAACGGTTAAAATACGACTCGAATTTACCGCCGATTTTTACAGCGCGCAGCGCCCAGACGAAATGCAAGGCCATAATGATAAGCGCGGCAAAACCCGAAATGGTGTGTGTGGTAAATTGCCATCGTGCAGTGTTTATAACGCAAAGAAGCGTTGTGCCTAAAATATCAGCGGCAAGTCCGGCACCAAAAATACATAGCATCCAAAAATGCATCTTTCCTGTCATCTTATGCGACCAGATTGATAAACTATACAGAAGCAGTGCGATTACAAAGAACAATTCAAGCGAAAACATAGATGCTCCGGCTTTACGCTCTTATTGGCATCTTAGCGCATATTACAACACGAAAATAAACATTTCAAGCCGTGCATTATACATATTTTTGAACATCCGGAATTACGTGATAGTATGGAAATATGAAAGTGCTTATCATAGGCGGAGGCGCAACCGGGTCTATTTTGGCCCATTTTTTAAGCTTAGAGAAAGAAATTGAAGCTGTCGTTTGCGGAGACATTAATACGCGAAAGGCCAAAAGATTTTTGCCTAATCATCCCAAAATCACCCTCCAGCAAATAGATGCGACGCAAAAAGATAAAGTCGCCCTGCTTGCCAAAGGATTTGATCTTTTGATCAATGCATCATTATCGCAGTTTAACAAATTTTTGATGGATGCCGCCCTGGAAGCGGGCACTAATTACCAGGATTTGGCCTCCAAATGGGACAACGCCAAAGTTGAACAACTGGATTTTAATGATAAATTTAAAACCAAAAATTTAGTCGGTTTAATAAACGCCTCCGCCTCTCCGGGCGTAACCAACCTGCTAGCCAAACTTTTGGCCTCTAAACTTGACCGGGTGGACTCCATTAAGGTGCGGCTCTTGGAAAACGTAAGCTCCGATATCCCTTTTACCGCCTGGTCAAAAGAGATAGCTTTTGACGAGGCCACGCAAAAACCATATACTTGGGACAAAAATCATTTCGTAGAAAAAGATAATTTTGGAGAAGAAGAACTTTTTAACTTCCCCGAACCTTTTACCAATAGAAAATGCTATTTAATTTCGCAGGAAGAAGTGGGCACGCTGCCGCAATACATAAAAACCAAATACGTCGATCTAAAAATCGGCGGCAGCGAGATAGAATTTGTTCACACTCTTTTTAAACTTGGGCTTTTAAGAAAACGGCTCGTGCGGATAGGCAATGCATTGATTTCTCCCTATGAACTTGTAACTAAAGTTTGGCCTGACGTTCCCTCTCCGCAGGAGATGAAAAAAATTACGGCGTCAGGCAAATTAAGAGACGCCCACTTTTGGGCCAGCGTTTTAACAGCCGGTTTTTCCGATAAAAAAAAGCTGATCCGGAGAGCTGACGTCCTTTTCCCCACGCAAGCGGAGATTAATAAACTCCTTCCCGGCGCAAACTATATTTCTTATGCCGCCGGACTTTCGGCTGCGATTTTTGCGCTAACCGCGCCCACCCTGAAAGAAAAAGGCGTATACTCCCCTGAAGCGTTAGATGCCGAAACCTGTGGCGCGCTTTACGAAAAATTCAAAAAATCCGGCATTAAAATCGAACTTTCCGAGATTTAACCTGATGGTTTGCGTTGTAACGGGATGAAACTTAAGAAATTGGTTTAGCCCGCGAATTTTCGCGGGACTTTTTAATAAACTACCCCAATGCAAGCATCGGGGCATCAGATGGTAATCCTTCGACTACGCTCAGGATATTTTAGCTTCCGTTTGTATCCTCGCGACAAGCCGCGAGGTATTGTAGCTAAAATAAAAATCCGCCGAAGCGGATAAATTATGATTTTACTCCTATTTCGTCACTCCGTAACCCTCTTCAGAAAATTCCTTTTTGTATTGCAGCCAGGTGTCTGTGATAAGTG